>NZ_JBSYHW010000018.1:0-42640 GCF_056108345.1 Cyanobium sp. NIVA-CYA 375
CGCGGAGATGGGCAAGCTGGCGAATCTGCGGGCCGACCCAGCGACCTGCGCGAATGAGACCGCAACGCTTGTACGGAGCTGGTTGGACGCCAAATCAGTGCCCAAGGCAGAAGAAGGTGGCTGGAAGGGGAAGCTACGCCTGGATGTCGCCCTATTCAATGAAGCCGATACCGAAGAACCCGATACAAATCTGTCAGACAGGCCGTTTCTGCGTATCCGACGCTGCCTCTTGCCCTTGAAAGACCTGAGTCGAGCCTGAGCACTTAACAGCTTGCGGAAACACCAACCAGCGAATCGAGAATCTTACAGTCTGGAGTGACTTTTTGCCTGTTCTTATGTCTCCTGTGTCTGAGATCTGTAAGTCAATAGGTTATGTCGTAATTGCCATTCGGGGAATGCGTTGCGGGATATCTATTGGACACACCTCTTGTCTGTCTCAGGAGGCCCTAGGAACTGCTCGATCACAGCGATATAAAAACCACCATGATCTATATCCATTTGCTGAACCGAGGGCCCTCAGGGGTACGAAGCCCCGCCGACCTGCTCTGAAAAAGGCGGGATCTTCTGTGGACCACGTAACAATCAATGAAGGAAGTCACGCTGCCCGGCGAGCCTTGCCATGGATGCGCTGAGATAAGTCTAGGATCTCAACTCTCGCAGTTTCTGCGGTCTGCCCAATTACTGTTCGTCCTGAAAGAGAATGATATGATGATCAAGCATGTTTCAAACGCAGACGGCGAAGGATGGCTTATCGTCAAGTGGGCTGATGGAACAACGGTGCCAGCCATTCCTCAATTCCTGCGAGTTGATTTCAAGAAGACGGAGAATGGACGTGACTTCTTCAGTGTGGTTGAAGGAATACGCAATGGCAAAGAAGCGAGCGTCAAACGAAAGACAGGTGATGGGTCTTATCTGCTCGATGGTGACCCCGCAGAGCCCAAGGCGACATTGAAGTTTGACCGAAAGAAAGGGGAATTCTGGTTCGGCGGGACAGGACCTGTTGCTGCGAAAACGGATCCGGATAACCCGACACCACTTGGAACATTTGACCTTGAGATACCGGATGAAGTTCACAAAATCGGGGCGCAGTACCAAGTTGACTCAGTTTTTGCCACAACGTGGTTTCGTGTTGGTCACAGCGGTGACAGGTTTCTACATCCAGGAAGAGTCTCGGCTGGTTGTGTAACGATCACCGACATCAAGAAATGGACCGAGATCTACGAGTATCTCATCAAGCGACGACTTGGCGATGATAAGAGCGTTGGGACCATTGAAATCGTAGAGTAGCGTTCGAGTAAAAATGTTGGACTGAAGCTCCCCCGCCCCCCACGGTCCGTCCAAAATGGAAGCCGTGTTGGCTGGTGACCGTTCAACATTGCCGTTCAATCAACAACAAAAGCAACTACACGTACTGAGCAGGCATCAACAATCTGAATCCACTGCTCGCGGCTGATCCCTAATCGCTCCAACATCTCTGCAACTCCTACTCCCGACGTAAGCAATCGCTGCCCACGCGCATGAAGCTCCCGCCACGTCGGCGGCACCTTCAGCAGGAACCCGTTGTCACGCAGAAAGTGCGTGATCTCCCCATTGGCATAGGTGCGCCCGTAAGGCCGGAATAGGCCACGTGACGGGTCGTAGCGCCGCGCCGCCTTGATCAGCCCGATCATCGCCAGCTGCAGCAGATCCTCCTTGGGATGGATGGTGCGCCGCGCGAAGTTGCCAGCGATCTTCTCCGCCAGATCCATGTGCTCCAGAGCCAGGGCATCGGCCGCGGCATGGGGCCGCATCGGGCGCTGGCGACGGGGTCTGCAGCGCCGTGGCCGCTGACCCTGGGCTCTGGGGTGGTGACGCTCCGGTTCCTGGAGGTTGATCTCCAGCTGCTGCGCTCGGGCGTGGCAGGCCGGCCTGCGGTAGCGCCGTTGCCGCAGCATTCGCTCCACCCCGGTGGCATCGCCGATGAGCACCACCGTGATCGGCAGCACCAGCTGCACCACGGCCGGCGCCAGCACAGCAGCCCCTGGGCTCGCCACAAGCGATGGTCTGGGATTTTCCCGCACCGCGGACACCATTGGCTCGCTCACCGACTTACCAGCAGCGGCGTCACCACCGGCTGGATGCCCTGGGCCTTCCAGTAGCGACCCTCCAGCCACAGGGCACCGTGGCAGAAGGCATCCACCAGGTCTTTGCTGCCCTTGGGGAAGCGTATGGCTTCCTCCACCAGCGGCTGAGCACGGTGGTGAAAGCGGATCTGCCCGGCCTCCACCAGGGGGGCGACGGCATGGGCGCGGGTTTCCTTGCTGCCTCTCGCAGTGATCGGCAGCATCCCCGGCACCCGCCGCCGCAGGGACTGCAGCACCGCCGGCCCGTTGGCGGCGTCCTCGATCAGCACGGCATTGGGGCGCAGCCCCTGCTGCTCCAGCGCCTCCAGACAGCCCAGCAGGAAACGGATCACCTCCGGCAGGCCAAAGCGGTGCCGAGCGGCCCAGAGCACCTCGATCTCCAGTGCCGCCGTGGTCATTTGCCCCTGCGGTTCACCCGTTCGGGGGATGGCATTCCGGACCGGTGGTGCCAGCAAGCCGGCCAGGCAGAAGCCGCAGTAGTCGCTCTCCGCCTCCCCCTTGAAGCTGAGGTCACAGGAGAGCGCCAGCAGCGCGTACTGGCGCTGGCTGCCCTCCTCACGGGGGAGGGGCGGCCGAATCCACTGCCGCAGGAAGATCGAGCCGCTCGCCGGGCTCGGCCGCTGCTGGTACAGCGCCGCCCACCAGTAGGCCCCCAGGCGAGCGCGGATCTTGAGCAGTTCCGGCAGGGGGAACCGCTCAGGACACAGCGCCTCTCCCGCCGGCCGCCAGTCGGGGATCAGGGTGCAGGTGGGCGGCAGCTTGGCCCGCTCGGTTGGCTCCTCAGCGATGGCCGGCAGGTCCAGCACGGTCCAGTGCTGCGGCGCCTCCCCCAGCTCCTGCTCCAGCAGCCAGCCGATCACATCCTGGTGGTCCCAGCGCGTGAGCACCACCACCTGGGCCGAGAGGTTTGGCTGCTCCCTGCCGTCCGGGCCCAGCACCGACGCAGGTTCGGCGCGGGTGAGCCACACCGAGCGCAGCCAGTCGATCAGCTTCTGCCGCAGCGCCGGGCTGGCGGCATCGCCAGGGCCCTTGTAGGGGTCGTCGATGATCCCCAGGCTGTAGCCCTTGCCGGTAAACGGGCCATCGACGCCGGCAGCAATGCAGCCGCCCCGCTGCCGCGTCAGCCAGTTGCCCACCGCCGCCGAGTCGCGGGCCAGCAGGTGGCCGGTCACCCGGTAAAAGTGGCGGGCTTCTCGGGAGTGGGCGTAGGCCAGCTCGGCCGAGTACGAGGCAATCGCCGCGAAGAGATGCGGGTAGCGCTGCAGGAAGTAAGCCGGGAACAGCTTGGAGACCAGGAGGCTCTTCCCCAGCCGCGGCGGACAGGTGACGATCAGCCGGCTCAGCTGGCCATCGGCCACCTGCTGGAGCAGTTCGATCAACACCTCGGCCCAGCGGTGGAAGCCGTAGCGGGGGTAGGCCTCAGCGATGAAACTGCGCAGGGTTTGGGGTTCCGAAGGCTCGACCTTGGCGGACGTGGGGAGGAGCAGCAGGCCGCCATCGCCCCAGGGGTCAAGCTCCGGCAGCAGCAACCCACCTTCGGTGGGGGTGGCAGCCTGAAGCCCCACGGCTGGCGTCGCGGTGGCGGGGGTGCTTGCACTCACGCCCTGGGCTCCGGCGGCTTGATCGGTGCCCGCAGAAGCCCGCCGATCTCAGCAATCACCCGGAAGGCGCCCACAGCCGCGTTGAACTGCTCGGCGTCCATCGCACGCCTGGCGCAGTCATTGAGGGCAAAGATCTGCTCGGCCTGATGCCTGCGGCGGTCGGTGATCAGCTCCTCCACCATCCGCTGCCGCGCCAGGGCCAGGTAGCGGCTGATCGTTTTGATGTTGGTGATTCCCCAGTTCTGGGCTGCTTTTTCCCTGATCTGAGCCAGTGGCAGCCGCTGGGCGATCCACAACTGCGCCTCGGCGATGCGGGTCTCCACCTCCATGTGGGTGGCGCGCGGTTTGTGGCTTTGGCTGCGGCGCCCCCGCGGTGGGTTGCCCTTGCCCACCGGACGGCTGGGATCAGCCGCCGGCCAGACGGGCTGCCCATCGACGTCCTGCTGGGGTGGGGCCGCACGCAGCTCCTCCAGCAACGCCTGATCCGCATCCGGAGCCTGGGGTTCGCCGCTGCCAGCTGTCTCGGCTGGGGCACGGCGGCTCACAGCAGGTCCTCCCGCAGGATCAGCCGCACGTAGGTGGCCCACTGCTCGGGGGTGAGCACCACCCGCCAGGTGCCGCCGCGAAAACGCACCAGGGTCGCTGCGAACGGAACAGCGGCGTGCTCGGCCTGCAGGGCGGCCTCCTCTGGCTTGAGGCGGGCCGCGGCAGCGGTGTTGGCCCAGCTGGCCACCTGGATCACATGGGCCGGCACGCCATCGAGGTCGCCGGTGTCACCGCCGGCAGTGGTGGTACGGCCGGCGCCGAGCTTGCGGCGCACCACCAGGCCCAACAGATCGCTCAGCAGCTGGGCCGCTTCCCGCTCGGCCGCATCCCCCTTGCGCTTCTGGGGATTGGCCATCGTTCAGCTCCGGCCCGGCTTGATCGTCCAGAACGCCTTGCCGTGCTTCTCCGTGGCCGCGCCGGTGGCGACTGCCAGCCGCTGGGCCTCCTTGAGGGCCTGCTCCTGCTGTTGCAGCGGCTCGGGGTAGGCGTAGCTGGTGCGCCCGACCGACCAGCAGAAGCTGCAGCCGTTGTGGGAGAAGGAGGCATCCAGCTCGCCGGCCTCCAGGGCACCGCTGAGCTGCTCCAGCAGGGGGGAGAGCTCGGCTTCGATGCTTTTTTGCTGCAGCTTGAGGACCGTGATGCGATCGAGCAGCGCATCCAGAACGGCGTCGGCCGGAGGAGCAGAGCTGGCGGTGGTGGTAGCCATCAGCAGAGCCAGCGAAGGAGAAACGAGGCGCGAGCAAGCGACCTGCAACAAACCATAGCGGCTCGATAGTCCGAATACATCGGATCGAACAGTGGATCACCAGGGCCGGAACCTGCTCACGTAGCCCGCCCACGCCGCTGCCCAGGCCGCCAGGCATTCCTCGCGGGAATACAGCGGCGAAAGGCGGCTCTCCCCAGGCCGGGCCCAGATCGTCTGGCCGGCGTCGTAGTGCACACCCCAGGTCGCCTCCAGCGCTATGTAGCCGCCCAGCTGGGCGCGGGTGCAGTAGCTGCCCGAGCCGGGCCGCGAGAGGGTCTTGAGGTCGGCGAGCACCCGCAGGCCGCCGGCGTGCTGGATGTAGCCGGTGTCGTAGGTGCCGGCCAGGTTGCGGATCAGGCAGCAGGTGGGCCGCTCGGAGGCGATCACCGTCACCTGCTGCCAGTGGGGGTGGGCCAGCAGCGGCTCGATCCAATCGCGGTAGTAGCCAGACCGCAGGTGCTGCAGCTGCTGGCTGGCCTGCTGGCGTTGCTGGGGCAGGGGATGGAAGCGGCTGTGCAGCAGCGCCTCCAGCGCCAGGTGCACGGTGTGGCCCCGCGGCTCCCAGACGTGGCGGGTGGCCTCGATGCGGGCCATCGCCCAGTCGCTCTTGGTTGAGCCGACCACGCCGGTGACCGACACCGCGAACAGATGCTCCCCCAGCCAGTAGCAGTGCTCTGGATCCGTGCGCCGTAGGCCTGGAATCGGTCTGAGCCAGGGTCCGGCAGCGATGGTGAGTGGGCTGGTTGGCATGTGCTGCACCATCAACAGAGCCTCACGTGAAGCACTAAAAACTTGTGATTCTTTAGAACCCGTTGCAGCGCAGGGGATCTGAGAGGGTCCAGGACGAGTGAAACTTTGTGATTCTTGTGGAACGCTTGCGGCGCAACGGTTTCACAAGTTTCCAGATCGTTTCCACCCGCCGCGAGGCGTGAGAACGTCTGCGCTGGAGTGGGTTTCGAAGTTTCCGAAGTTTCCAGCCCTCTTGTGCGCTGGAGAAACAGGGCAACAGCGCCACTGCGGGGCAGGCAGGACCCCAAAGAATCACAGGTTTCCAGGTTGTTTCCAGCTGCCATGAAGCGCCGGAACGCCTGCCCTGGAAGGGCTCCACAAGAATCCGAAGTTTCCATCACTAGAGTTCGAACTCACGCGCCAGCCATTCCGCACCGGCTGCGCTGAGGCCATAGCGCAGGTAGTAGCTCTGGCTGCCGGTGGAGACGCGGGTGGTTGTCACCAGGCCATCGAGCTTCCCGAGAAACCGACCGAGGGTCTTGTAGGCGCTCAGGGCCTCAGCCTCGAGATCTCTCATCAGCCGTGCTTCCGCTGGCGCCAGGTCAATGGCCTGCAGCAGCTCCAGCAGGCCTACCCCGGCCAGGCTGTTGGTGTGCAGGGCCTGGAGATATCGCAGAGCCTCCTTCTGCTTCTCGCTGGCCTTGCGCACCCGCTGAGCGGCGCGATCGAGATCGCTCTCCTGCTCCTGCTGCTCCTGCAGGTCGTCGTAGGTGCCCAGCCGCGCGAAGGTCCCGCTGTTGCCGTCGATCGCCACCACCAGATCCGCCGGTGGGCCGGAGCGGGCCTCGCGCACCAGGCGGCGCTGGGGTGAATCCTTGATCAGCCGGTTGCCCTTGGCCAGGTAGTGGAGGGTGAGGATCGTGTTGGCCGCCCCGGCAATGGCGTTGTGGCCCGAGAGGGCCTCGGTGCCGGTGGTGTCGTTGGCCTTGTTGCAGTGGTGGATCAGCAGCAGCGTGCCGCCGGCATCGGTGATCTGGTGCTTGAGGTCGTAGATCAGCGACCCCATCTCCGGATCGTTCTCCCCGAAACAGCAGCTGCGGGTGATCGAGCGCAGCGAGTCGATGATCACCACCGCTCCAGGGTGGGCGGCCAGACAGGCCAACAAGGCATCGAGGTTGGCCTCGGTGGCGCGAAAGCGGCGCGACCAGAGCAGCAACGGGTGATCCCAGATCCCCAGCTGCTGCAGCATCTGAGCGGTATCGCCGTCGCCCTGGTCATCGGTCACCAGGATCACCGGCCGCGGTTCCTCCGGCGCCCCGAAGCCCAGAAAGTCCTCGGCGCAGAGCAGGCAGCGGGCCAGGGCATGCACCAGCCGCGTCTTGCCCACCTTGGCCCGGCCGCCCACGATCGAGAGGTCGCGGCGGGGGATGCAGCCAGGGATCTCCCACGCCACAACGGGTTGCGGCATCGCCAGGCGCTCAGCCTGATCGAGGCCACGAAAGCGGTTGCCGTTGCGCAGGTCGTGGGCCTCGAGGATCAGCTGGCCGATCTCCTGCAGCCGCAGGGCCGTTTTCAGTTGCAGGGCTGCATGGGCCTCGCGCACGCGGGCCGAGCGGCGCAGGCTGTTGCGCTCGCGCCCCACCAGGGATCGGATGCAGTGCTCCAAGGCGTTGAGGCGTCGGTTGATCGGCAGCTGCACCTTTCCCCAGCGCACCCGGGTGTCGGGTCTGGGGGAGAAACGCTGCGGGCCTGAGCCAGAGCCAGCTCCCTTGGTGCCCCTGGCATTGCTGCTGCTGGTGCGGTCGCTGCCCTTGCCACCGGGATGGCGCCCGCCGGTATCGCCTTGGTTTCGGCGGCTGCCTGTGGCCTGAGCCCCAGGAGGCCTGGGGGTGTGAGGCGGCTCCGGCGGCAACCAGCCGTGCTGACGGGCGTGGAACCAGAAGGTGGCGGCGCTGATCTGCTCACCGCCGGAGCTGGCCACCTGGCGGATGTCCCAGCCGCAGCTGGCCGAGGGGCTGTGGGCCTCCATCAGGGCGATCGCCAGCTCGCGGTCGTGGCCGGCCTGCTCGCAGGCCTGGATCAACCCCCAGAGGAGGTTGCGGTAGTCGGCGTAGGTGTTGCTGCCGGCCACACGGCGGGGGATGGCGGCCAGAGCGCTGCGGATCTGCTCCAGCGGCCGCGGCTGTCCGAAGTCCTCGTCTCCCAGCTCGGGCAGTGGAATCCCAGTGCCTGGAACCTCGTAGGGCTGCTCCAGGGGAATCTCCTGTTGCGGCGTGGTGCCTGCAGCGGGTTCGGCGAACTCATCGGGCAGCAGCGCCAGGGCGATGTCCTCCGGCGAGTAGCGCTGAGCGCTCACGTGCACCAGCTCCACCAGGGCGGTGGGCTGCCCGCCGGCATCCACGTACCAGCAGCCCGGCAGCCGCATCACCCGTGAGGCGTCCTTGCAGTGGGGATCGCCGCCGGCATAGGCGATCAGCTCGGCCTGCAGCGGCGCCCACTCCTTTGGCGGGATGGGCTGCTCCAGCAGCCAGTAGCAGTGGGCCGACTTGCCGCCGCTGAGCACGATCAGCGAGGGCTCCGGCAGCCCCAGCTCCCGCCAGGCGTTCAGCTGCCAGGCGATCGGCCGGTCGTCCCACTCCACAAAAAACGCCCGGCAGGCCGTGATCTCGCTCTTGCGGTCGCCGCCGTCGTTGATCACCAGGTAGATGCCCCGACCTTCCCGCTGCCACTGCTCCGCCACCGCCAGCTCGAAGGGCCCTTTTCGGGCACCGATCACCGCCTTGGCGGGGTTGGCGCGGTGGGGGAAGGCACGCAGCCGGGCGCTGGCAGGGTCCTTGCCCAGCAGGGAGAGGAACTGCTGGGCGGCAGCGCGGTCGATGCAGGCCTCAGTGGGACTGGTGGCCGCTTCAGCGCTGGCCATGTTGTCCCTGACGCTTACGGGGGCTGCTGGCCAGCTCGTCGCGTTCCATGGCCTCGGCCACGATCAGGCGGATCACCGAGGAACGCGAGAGCACACCGCCGCGGGTGCGCGCATCCAGCCAGTCCCGCTGCTCGAGCGTGAACTGCACGGAGAGCGGGGTCATCATCGAGGGCATGGAAACCTCGGCATGTCGAATCAGCTTATTCATGCTGGCACAGGCTCGCTAAGCTGATCCGGCTGGCGAATAGGGCATGGTCGACAGCGCAGCGGTGGATCGGGCAGCGGAGAAGGTCCGCAAGCTGGTGGCGATGAGCGCCTCACCCCATCTGGAGGAGGCTCGCACCAGCGCCTATCTGGCCTGCCGGCTGATCCGTGAGCACGGCCTGCAGGTCAGCGGGCACCCTCCCTCTGCAGCGTCCGCGCCCGGGTTTCCCACGGCAGGAGTGCCCCACAGGCAGCCCACAGCCGACCCCCATGGCTTTCGCCGCATCCGCGTCCGCCATCCCGGCCATTGCCGCTGTTGCGGCAAGCCGATCGCCCTCGGGGAGTGGGCGCTCTGGTGCCGTGGCAATGGCTTGCGTCACCCGCTCTGCACCCCCTGAGCCGCTGTTGCGCCGCCGAGATCCAGCAGGCCTTGCGGGCGCTGCTGGCGGGAGAGGCCTTCCTGGCGGACAGGCCCTGGAGTGAGATCTGGTGGGGCCGGATGCGGCTGGATCTGGCCAGCGGCTGGCAGCTGGAGATCGCGATCGAGCGCGACCAGCTTGGGGCGTTGCTCTGGGCGCAGGCGCCAGGCGGCCGTGATTGGGTCTACGGCTGCCAACGCGACGACTGGACCCTTGGCCCGGACAGCCGCATCGTCGAGCCCGTGGCGTTGCTGGAGCCGGAGCAACGCCAGCAGCTGGAGCAGCTGCTGCGCGAGGCCATCTGCTGGCCAGCGCCGGTGGTCACAGGCGGTTGGGTGGTGCCGATGGGCAATGTCAAACCGTTGCGTTACGCCCGGCGAAGAGGACGGTGCTCCGTCCATCGCCCCGTCACCAGTGCTAGTCGGGGCAGGCCAGGGCAACCGTCCAAGACAGGGTCGCCAGCGCCCACACCGCTCTGAAACAGGCACGTCACCGGTTCATGCTCATGATTGGGATGCCTTAGCCTTTCGCTAATGGCCAGATCGCAGTCCTGATGAGCTCTGAGTACCGGTACATCGAGGCCAAGCAGCTCGAAGCCGGTCAGGAGTTCGGCCGGATGCTGAGGCGCTGGCGGGAGCTGAACAACTGGACCCAGTACACGGCCTACAAGTGGGCCAAGGAGGCCGGCTTTGAGGTGATGGCGCCCAGCACCTTGAGCGTGTTCGAGAACGGAAAGGCGCCCAAGCCCAGGCCGGAGAGCTTCTTTGCCCTCGCCGAGGTCAACCGCCGGCTGGCCGCCAAAGACTTCAGCGGCGTTCGCACCAGGGCCCTGAAGGATCTGATCAGCCAGGCCAAACCCTTGATGGATGACGCGGAGCGGGTGTGGGGGCCGGCGGAGTTCTGGAGCTGCCACCTGGGGCTGTTGCCGGTCCCGAGCGCCTACCAGGCGCCTGTCGTGCCGGCCCAGCCCGAGGTCGATGCCGCAGAAGCGGCAAGACTGAGCGAGCAGTGGCGCGGCCAGTTGGTGCAGACCGCCAAGCAGCACGGCATCGGCGTGATGGAGGCCCTGAGTTCCGCTGCCAAGGTGGCGCCAGCCAAGCAGCGACAGGCCTTTCAGGCGATGCTGGCCGGTTTTGAGCCGTATTCCGCCGAGCAGCTACACGGCATGTGGGACGGGGAGGCGTGGCTGCCGCAGCGCTGGCTGGAGGAATGGTCCACCAAGTCGGGCGCCAGCTGAGGCATGCACGAACAGGCCCGGAGCAGGTTCGGAATGGGCCATGTCTTGCGTTGCGCAAGATACAGATTCGGATTAGCGAGCCGCTAATATCCGAGGCAAGCGGGCACCGGTCCCGCAGTGCCTTCGATGACCACCACCCCTTGCGGGCGGATGGAGCCGACGCCAGGTCCCACCGCCGCCTTTGATCTCAACCAGGCCCTGTTGCAGAGCCGCGAGCAGGCCCGCGCCCAGTGGGCCGAGGGCCTGGCCCAGTTCCAGTCCCAGATGGCTGCCATCGCCGACTCCTCCATGCAGGAGGTCGTTCAGGCGGCGGCGCCGGCCTTTGCCCTGGGCTTCTCGTTCAGCGCCCAGAAGCTGATCAACGAGGAGCATGAAGTGCTGCGGGTGACCCTGCGGCACCGCGGCGGCGCCGAGGAGTTCAGCGAGGCCCAGGCGCCCCAGGAGGGCAGTGCGGCCTGGTATGCGCTGACCGCCTCCCTGTTGGCGGGCCTGCTGGGCATTCCCGTGGGCAATCCTCCTCGGACTATCGAGCCAGATCAATCAAGACCGCAGACGCGGCCGTCGGTGCCAGGTGCCCCGGGCACGAGCGCTTCAAGCGTCGGCGCTGCGGGATCCGCTGCAGCCGCCGCCCCCGCTGCTGACGACCCTGAGGCCTCAGAGGACGAGTGGGACACCGGCGCTCCGGATGGGACGGAAGCGAGCGACTCCGGCCTGGAGCCCCTGTCGGACGAGGAGATCGCGACCCTGCACAAGTTCCTCGGGGCGATGCCTCAGGAGGCGCGCAAGCGCTTCACGATCGAGTTCCGCCACCACTTCCAGGTGCCCCGGGAGGTGCGGACGATCAAGGACCGCATCACCCAGCGACGCCACAAGGACTTCATCGACGTGTTCGAGCGCGAGTTGGCGGAGAAGAAAGGATGACCCGGCCGCTGCTTTCCACACCGGCTATCCGTCGCCCCTACGCAAGACCCCAGCCTCGGGTGCGACATGGCCGGCACACCCTGTGCGTCTGCGTGCATAGCGATGTCTACCGACATGTACGGCAGCTGGCGGCCGATCACCAGCTGAGTCTCTCGGGCGCCGCCCATCACCTGCTGCGGCTGGGTGCCGGCCTGGAGCCCCTTCTTCCCCTGACCTCTTTCTCTTCCACCCTGAACAGCAAATCCCATGGCGATTGAACTCAACGACGGCAGCCGCATTGCGGCGCCGGTGATCCGTCAACAGCGCCTCGGTGAGGTGGCCTATCTGGCGATCGTGCGCCCGGAGCAGCGCGACCGCTTGCGCAAGAACCTCAGCAGCGGCGCGATGGAATCGATCCCCAACGGCACCGACCGCCAGGGCAGGCCCAAGGTGAAGCAGGAGATGGTCATCCATGCCATCGCCATGCCCGGCACGACGATGGAGGCCCGCATCGGTGATGAGGGCGGGGTGCCGGCCCCGGGGGATCGGGTGCGGCTGATCCTCAAGGCCAAGGGTTTCGGCGAGTGGATCGAGGCGCGCCGTCAGCACCGCCGCGGCCGGCTGACGGTCGGGGATGTGCTGGTGCTGGAGACCCGTTGGGCCCAGCAGTACGACCAGGACGGCAACCCCAAGGGCCCCAAAATCGAAGACCAGGCGGCGGCCGATGCGGTGCCGCGCAACGTCACGATCGGCTTCTACGGGCCGCTGAGCATCCGCGAAGGCACGGACCCGGCCTGGATCGAGGCGGCGGAGCAGGCCTACCGCTCCGATGAAGCCGCTGCCCGCCAGCAGCGGGCGATTCCGCTGGCGGATGGGGAGGACTACGGCGATGAGTTCGCTGATGAGGAGGTGCCGTTCTGATGGCCCACCCCCAACACCCCGGCCGCACGCCGCGGTCGATGGCGCAACCGCAGTTGCCGGCCTTCTGCCGCACGCGCCGGCCTATCACCACCACCGTCCGGCTGTGCAGCCTGCGGCAGCTGCAGTGGCTGCTGTGGCTGGTGCTGGCCCTGCAGCTGAGCACGGTTCTGCTGCTCCTGGCGGGTCCGGTGCCGGCACCACTGGCCGAGACCCCTGGGGGATTCACCCCCGCAGAGTTCGCGTCGCGGCATGACGCCCCTGTCCCCTCGTCTTCCCAGCCATGAGCAACACGTCCGCTCTGGTGCCCTACCTGTTCGAGGGGCACCGCATCCGGGTGAGCACCGATCAACAGGGCGAGGCCTGGATCGTCGTCGCCGATGCCTGCGCTGCGCTGGCGGAGAGCCCGATGGTCTGGGCCATGGCGAACCGACGCGATGAGGAGCACTGCCTCCATTCAGAGGAGGGTCCCGGCGCCGGTGGTTTCACCCTGGCGCTGATCAATGAGGCCACGCTGCTGCGCAGGCTGCTGAACAGCGACAACCCCAGCGCACCGCGGATGCGGCGCTGGCTCACCCACGAGCTGCTGCCCGCCCTGCAGCGCCGCCAAGAGGGCAACAGGGAGCTGCCGCAACGCAGCATCGACGCGATCCGCAGGCAGACCGCAGCCGAGGTGCTGCGCGGAGCCGACGAGATCATCCAACTCACCGGTGTGTCCCATGCCGATGCCCTGCTCAGCGTCCTGGAGGAGATCCAGGCCCACAGCAGTCCCGCCGCCGCTGACGTGAAGCAACGCGTCTCGCAGCGCGCAGCGGTGGCCTGGCTCACGGCTGATCAGGTAGCTGACCGACTGGATGGCACGCTTCGCCACACCAACCAGCGACTCGCTGCCGCCGGATTGCAGCAGCGCAACGAGGACGACGACTGGCAGCTCACAGAAGCCGGTCGCGACTGGGGCGTCGCCCTGCCGCTCTGCAGTTGGGGAGAGCGCCGCCAGCAGATCCTCTGGGATCCGGCCGTGGTGGCGTTGCTGCACCAGACCAACTGAAAGGCACCAAACCAATCCAACACAAGCACCTGAGACCCAGACCATCAGCCATGACATCCGCAACCGATCGACTTGTGCGGCTTCCGGAGGTGATCCACCGGGTCGGCCTCTCACGCACCACGATCTACAGCCTGATCGCCACAGGCGAGTTCCCCAGGCAGATCGTGATTGGCCCACGGGCGGTGGCCTGGTCCCAGCAGGAGCTGGAGGCCTGGATCACCTCGAAGCGTCAAGCTGCCTGCAGCGCTGATGGTTGAGCAGCCATCTCTGCGCTCAGCTCTGAGACCGGCGCCAGACCAGCAGCGACGGCCACCTGATCGAGCAGATCGGCCCAGCGCTGCAGCATGTCGGAGCGCTCCTCGAGATATTCGGCCCAGTCGTAGGCCCGGCTGACGCTGTTGCCATCGGCATGGGCCAGCTGCTTTTCAGTCACCACCCTGGGGATCTTGAGCTGCTCGATGCAGTTGGTCTGCCCGAAGCCCCTGAAGCCATGGGGTGTCTGCCGCCCCTGGAAGCCCATGCGCCGCAGCAGCATCGAGAGGCAGCCATTGCTCATCACCCGCAGTTCTCCATTGCCGCGGTGATTGGGGGTGTGAAAGACCAGATCGGTGTGGCCACTGATCGGCCGCTGCAGCTCAAATAACAACCGCGCCTGCGAGGAGAGCGGCACGATGTGACGAACGCGGGTCTTCATGCGTTCAGCGGGAATGATCCACTGACGACCCTCGGTATCCACTTCGCTCCAACGGGCTTCCCGGAGTTCACTGGGCCGCACCAGGGTGAGCATCATCAGGCGCAAAGCGATGAGGCTGCTGCGCTCGGCCAGCCGCTGTTGCTCGAACCGTTCGATGGCCTCCAGCAGCTCGGGCAGCTCCACCCAGCTGATGCGGTGGTAGTGGGTGACGCGCGTGGCGGCGATGACCTTGCGGGCTTTGACGGCGGGGTTGTCCTGTCGAAGTTCGAGGTCAACCGCGTGCTCGATCACGCGACGGGTGACGTCGTTGCAGCGGCGGGCCTGTTCATGGGCACCCCTGGCGAGGATGGGCGCAAGCAGACGGGTTTCGATGTCGCTGCGGGTGATCGCATCGATATCCAGTTGACCCAGTGCCGGTATCACGAAGTGATCAAGTTTCTCTCGCATATCTCTGCAATAGCGGGGGCTCCAGCTGGCGCTGTGGTGCTCAAACCAGGCCTGAGCGATCTGGGCAAACGGACGGCGGCTGTTCTGCACCTGCTTGCGCTGCTGGCCTGGGGCCTGGGTGCGTGGATCGATCCCGGTTTTGATCCAGGTGTTCAGCTCCAGGGCCTGCTTGCGGGCATCGGCGAGCCGCATAGCCGGGTAGGCGCCAATGGTGAAGGTGCGGCGTGCTCCCTGCCAGCGGTAGTCCTTGCGCCAGGTCTTGGAGCCGGAGCGCGCCACCCAGAGGTAGAGGCCATCCCGGTCGTGGTGCTTGGTGCCCGGCCTGTCCGGGTCGGGCCGTAGGGCCTGGATCGCCTTGTCACTGAGCATGGCGGACAGCGCCGGAACGCTGGCGCGGGAGTGGATGTCGGCGGTTCAGCAAGCAAGGTGACGGTATAGACCCGATCCCGGCTGGCTATACCGTCAAAAATACCGTCGTCCGCAGCGGCTGTAGCGGGCTCTAAGCGGATCTACCCGGACTACCCAAAAGCGCAGATCGTCTGCACTGCAAGGATTTTGGGATTTCCGCGAATCCCCTCGGATCCTGTCAAAACGGAGAGGGTGGGATTCGAACCCACGGAAGGTTTCCCTTCAAACGATTTCGAGTCGTTCGCTTTCGACCACTCAGCCACCTCTCCAAAGCCCGTTGGGCCATGGGCACTTTAAGGAGCGGTCAGCCCAGGGTGGCCTGCAGGTATCCACTGGGGCCGCTGGCCGCCCAGGAGGTTGGCCAGCCCGGTGGGGTGGCACCACTGAGCCACAGCCACTTGGCACCAAGCAGCTGGAGTTGGCGGCGCTCGCGGGCGGAGGGCGCAAAACCCAGCCAGACACCATCAAGCCGGCCGCGCTGCACGTCCTGCTGCTGCCAGGCCCAGAGCGCTTGGCGGTCGGGCAACAGCAACCAGCGCCAACGGCCCAACTGCAGCTGCATCGCCCGGCTCTCGATCGCCACCGGTGCCGCACTCAGCCCAGGGCTAGCCAGCCTTTGACCAGGCTGAAACGGCAAGCTGCCATCGGCGCTGGCCAGCACCAGACCCGCCTGCCCCTGCCAGCAGTGCGGCTGCTCGGGCGCCAGCGGATCTAGCAGTAGGGCCCAGTCGTAGCGCTGCACCCCCAGGCCCCGGGCCAGCTGGCTGGCCTGGCTGCAACTGAAGCCATCACCAGAACTGCTCACCAGCACCGCCCGGCCCTGGTGCCGCGCCACCAGCAGATCCAGCCGCCCTTGGTGCACCAGCAACAACTGGTCGGCACTTAGCAAGCCGAACTGCACCGCCACCACCAGCGCAAACAGGGCACCACCCAGCAGGCGCCAGCGCCGCGCCAAGGCCGGCCAGGCCAGAGCCAGCAGCGCCACAGCAAACACCAGCACCAGGCCCGGGGCGGGGCGCCCCAGTTGCCACTGGGCCATGGGCAACGCCGCGAATAGCTTGACCACCGCCACCAACACATTGGAGAGCCAGGCCACCGGCGCGGTGGCCAGCGGTAGCAGCGGCGGCAGCAACACCGCCAGGCAAGCCAGGGCCATCGCTCCCAGGGTGAGGGGTGTGAGCAGGGGCGCCACCACCAAATTGGCGGGCACCGCATAGAGGGGCACCACGCCGAAGTGCAGCAGCTGCAGCGGCAGGGTGTACAGCGAAGCCGCCAGCGGCACCGCCGTGGCCACGGCCAACCAACCCGGCAGCCAGCGGCGCAGGCCCAGCTCCAGCGGCCGGGCCGACACCACCAGGGCAGCAGTTGCCACAACGCTGAGCTGGAAGCCCACATCGAGCAGCCAGTCGGGCCGCGCCAGCAGCAGCACCAGGGCACTGGCGGCCAGGATGCCCAGGGGCCTGCCGCGGTAGCCGCACTCCACCACCGCCAGGGCCAGGGCCCCCATCAGCACCGCCCTGAGCACCGAGGGCTGGGGGCCTGCCAACAGCACAAACAGGCCCATCGCCGCCGCCGCCAGGGTGAGCCGCCCCAGCCGCGGCAAGCGCGCGCCCAGGGGCAGCACCACGCCCAGCAGTACCGAAAGGTGGAAGCCCGAAGCCGCCAGGGCATGGGATAGCCCCGCTGCCCGAAAGGCCTCGCGCAGCTCCGCCGGCACGGGCACCACGGCGCTCCCGAGCACCAGGGCAGCCAGCACGCTGCCGTTGTTTGGGCCGGCATGCTGCACCAGCGCCTGGGCCATGCGGCGGCGCAGGTCTGCCACCGGCATTGCCGCACGCTGCAGCACCTCAAAATCCTGCACCTGCAGCTGGCTGAAGCTTCCCTGGCGCGCCAGTCGCTCTGCCGGTGCAGCCAGCAGCGGATGGGGCGACACCTGGGGGCGCCGCAGGCGGCCCTGCACCTGCAGGCGCCAGCCCTGCTGCAGCTCCGGGCATTGCTTGAAGCGCAGTTCGGTGCGGCCCACGGGCAGCTGCAGCAGGGCCCGGCAGCCATCACCGCTGGGCAGCGGATCACTGAGCAGGGTGCCCCGGAGCGTCAGCTCCAGCGGGCCAGCTGCTGCCTGGAGTTGAAGCACTGGATCACCCTCCGCCGGCTGGAGCGGCGTCAAGGCCAGCCAGCCCACCCGCAACAGCAGCAGGGCCAAAAGCAGGCCCCACAAAAGTGGCTTCAGGCGCAGCCTGGCTGCGCCGGCAGTGCCTGCCCCACCCCCACAACAGGCCACAGGCCACTCCGACACGAACCCAGCCAGGGTTCCCACGCGGGCTGGGGGCTAAAAGCGGGGAAGCTGCAGCAGCAGCTCACAGAGCTCCCGGCTCGGCATCTCCTGGCCCAATAGGGGTGCCACCAGCTTGGCGACCGGTCGCAGCCGGCAGGGCCACACGGCCCGCTCACTCAGGCGCCCCAACTGGAAGCTGCCGCCGGCCAGCACCACCACCAGCAAGCTGCGCTGCAGCAGGCGCTTCACGCCGCCACGGGGCGTTTGGCCTCAGCCAGCAGCGGAAAACCGAGGGCTTCCCGTTCGGCCAGCCAGGCCTCCGCCACCTGACGGGCCAGGGTGCGGATGCGGCCAATCGTGGCGGTGCGCTCCGTGACCGAGATCACGCCGCGGGCCTCCAGCAGGTTGAAGGTGTGGCTGCACTTGAGCACGAAATCCAGGGCTGGAGCTGGTAGCTGCTTGGCCACCAGGTCGGCCGCCTCCGCCTCATAGATGGCAAACAGCTGCTTGAGCCGCTCGGGGTTGGAAGCTTCGAAGTTGTAGGCGCAGTGGCCCTTCTCAAAGGGCAGCCAGATGTCGCCGTAGGTGCGGTTGCCGTCCCAGCTCAGGTCCCAGATGCTCTCCACATCCTGGAGATACATGGCCAGGCGCTCCAAGCCGTAGGTGATCTCGATCGACACCGGCCGGCAATCGAGGCCGCCGCACTGCTGGAAATAGGTGAACTGGGTGACCTCCATGCCATCGAGCCACACCTCCCAACCCACACCCCAGGCACCCAAAGTCGGCGACTCCCAGTTGTCTTCAACAAAGCGGATGTCGTGCTCGCGGGCGCGGATGCCCAGCAGCTCGAGCGAGGCGAGGTAGGTCTCCTGGATGCCATCGGGGCTGGGCTTGATCAGCGCCTGATATTGGAAATAGTGCTGGGCCCGGTTGGGGTTGTCGCCGTAGCGGCCGTCGGTGGGGCGGCGGCAGGGCTCGGGATAGGCCACGGCCCAGGGCTCGGGCCCGATCGCCCGCAGCACCGTGTGGGGGCTCATCGTGCCGGCGCCCTTCTCGGTGTCGTAGGGCTGCAGGAGCAGGCAGCCCTGGTCGGCCCAGAAGCGATTCAGGGTCGCAATGATGTCCTGGAAATGCACTCTTGTTTCCTGGTCTGGTGGAGGGGGCTGGATCGTGGCTCCATTGTCGGTGGCGGCAGCCCGTCAGGCCACCAGCTCCAGCAGGCCCATCAGGCCGCCTGCTAGGGGCCGATGCCGCACTTCGCTGAAACCAGCCCGCCGCGCCAGCTGCTGCTGCTCCAGGCCGGTGGGGAAGCGCTGCAAGCTCTCCTCCAGGTAGGCGTAGTGCTCGGGAGTGCCGAAATGCTCAGCGGTGGGTACCACCAACCGACGTAGATAAAAGCTTTGGAAGCTCGCTGCCGCCCCAGAAGGGCGGTTGAAATCAAGCACTGCGGCGCGGCCGCCATCGCGCAACAGTCGCCGCAACTCCAGCAGGCCTGCCCCTGGATCAGCGAGATTGCGCAGGCCGTAGGCGATCACGGCACCATCGCAACTAGCGCTTGCCAAGCCTGTAGCCAGGGCATCACCCTGTTGCCAGCTCACCGCTAGCCAGGGCTGGGCGGCTGCCCGCCGGGCCGCCACTGCCAGGGGAGCAGAGGCCGCATCGAGGCCAAGCACAGAACCACCAGGTCGTAGCCGAGCAGCCAGCACCAGGGCTAGATCGCCGGTGCCGCAACAGAGATCTAAAAGATGCTGGCCAGGCTGGGGGCGCAACCAAGCAACCGCCTGCCGTTTCCAGAGGCGGTGCAGACCGAAGCTGAGCAGGTCATTTAGCAGGTCGTAGCGGGGCGCGATCTGCTCGAACAGCTCCTGAACCGCCTGCGGATCTCCGGGCCTAAAACTCGCCATCCCAGGGCAACACGATCGAATCGAGGCTGATGCCCGCGTCCACAGCAGGCAGCAAGCTGGGACTGGTGAAGGTGAGCACCATCACGGTGGCCAGGCCAACGGCAGCTGAGCACACCATGCAGCCAGCCAGCATCAGCGAAAATTCCCGGCGATCAGTGGCGGCCTGCATCAACTGCAGGGCCCAGGCAATCAAAGCGACGACAGCCGCCACCATGCCAATAGCAATAGCGGTGGAGGCGGGGGGCGGGAGCACGGGAAGGGCGGAAAACACGTGCTGGCAGAGCCTAGGAAGGTCTTTAAGCAATGTAACGAGGCTTAACAACTCGTTGCGAGGGGCCGGATCGGCAAGCCGCGCGCGAGCAGCTCGATTTTGATCTGCTCAACACTAAGAATGCCATCGTGCAGCAAGGAGGCCAACAGGGCTGCTGAGGCATGACCACCAGCTGGACCGGGGTCGAGGGCTTCAGCCAGGTGGTCGATGCAGCCGGCACCACCGGAGGCGATTACTGGCACCTCCACAGCATCGGCCACTGCCCGGGTGAGCTCCAGGGCGTAGCCCGCTTGGGTGCCATCACCATCCATGGAGGTGAGCAGGATCTCGCCGGCACCGAGGCCTACTACCTGCCGGGCCCAGGCCACCGCATCAAGGCCGGTGTTCTCGCGGCCCCCTTTTACGAACACATCCCAGCCCCCGCCAGCTTTGGCGCGGGCATCAATGGCCACCACGATGCATTGACAGCCAAAGCGCTCGGCGCCGCGGGCCACCAGCTCGGGATCGCGCACGGCCGAGGAGTTGAGGCTCACCTTGTCGGCACCGGCACGCAACAGGGCAGTGATGCCCTCAACGCTGCTGATACCGCCTCCCACGGTGAAAGGAATGGTGACTGCTTCTGCGGTGCGCCGCACCAGCTCCACCAAGGTGCCGCGGCCCTGGTGGCTGGCGGCGATGTCGAGAAAAACCAGCTCATCGGCCCCAGCAGCGCTGTAGCGGCAGGCCAGCTCCACCGGATCACCGGCATCGCGCAGTCCAACAAAATTCACTCCCTTCACCACCCGGCCATCGGCCACGTCGAGACAGGGAATGATCCGCTTGGCAGCCATAGAAAGGAGCTCCGTTGGGCACTGTTAAGGTTGCGCAACTTTCCAGTCGCGCCGGCCATGTCCCAGGCTGCCACCATCAACATCGGCTCGAAGGTGCGAATCACCCGGGTTAGGGACCGAATCTCTAACGAGATGGTCGATTCCCTGAAAGCCGATTCCACCGGCACCGTGACCGGCTTCCGCACGGTGGATGGCAAAGGCATCGGCGTTGTTGTCGAACTGAGCGGTGGTCAAATCGCCTGGTTTTTTGACGACGAACTCACCCTCGCCTGAGGCCTAGGCCGTTGAGCAACAGCCCCAACCCCGAGGCAGCCAGCGGCGGCGGCGCCCGCCAGCTGCTCGGCATGAAAGGTGCCAGCGGCACCAGCAGCATCTGGAAAATCCGGCTGCAGCTGATGAAGCCGGTCACCTGGATACCCCTGATCTGGGGAGTGCTCTGCGGCGCTGCGGCCTCAGGAAACTTCCATTGGACCCTGAGCGAAGTGGGGGCCTCAATCGCCTGCATGCTGATGAGCGGGCCCCTGCTGGCCGGCTACACCCAAACGATTAACGATTATTACGACCGCGAGATCGACGCGATCAACGAGCCCTACCGGCCGATTCCCTCCGGAGCGATTCCTTTAGGCCAGGTGAAGGCCCAGATCTGGATCCTGCTGCTGGCAGGGCTTGGCGTGGCCTACGGCCTAGACGTCTGGGCCGCTCACACCACCCCGGTGCTGCTGCTGCTGGCCCTGGGCGGCTCTTTTGTGAGCTTCATCTATTCAGCGCCACCGCTCAAGCTCAAGCAAAACGGCTGGCTGGGCAATTACGCCCTGGGCGCCAGCTACATCGCCCTGCCCTGGTGGGCCGGCCAGGCTCTTTTTGGCCAGCTCACCTGGACCACCGCCCTGCTCACCCTGGCCTATTCCCTGGCAGGCCTGGGCATCGCCGTGGTAAACGATTTCAAGAGCGTCGAGGGCGATCGGGCCATGGGCCTGCAATCGTTACCAGTGGCCTTCGGTATCGAGAAAGCCAGCTGGATCAGCGCCGGCATGATCGATGTGTTTCAGCTGGCGATGGTGGCCGTGCTGATCGCCATCGGCCAACACTTCGCGGCGGTGTTGTTGGTGCTGCTGATCATTCCCCAGATCACCTTCCAAGACATCTGGCTGCTGCGTGATCCCGTCGCCTTCGATGTGAAATATCAGGCAAGCGCCCAGCCATTCCTGGTGCTCGGCATGCTCGTGACCGCCCTGGCCATAGGCCACAGCACCCTCGTTAGCTGAGGTGAACCGCTCCACCACCGGGAAAGTTCAGCGGCCTCGCCGCACCAATTTGGTTAGGGCAGGTCTACTGGCAGCACTGATTGGCGCTGGCGTAGCCGCTGGCCAGGCAGCCCTGGTGGCGGGCTTCGACAGCCTGCTGCCCGACGCCCGGGGCATCAACCACTTCAACCGCCCAGGCACCCTCACCATCCTCTCGGCCGATGGCCAGGTGGTGCACAAGATCGGGCCGGTAACTCGCGAGAAGCTGACGCCTGAAACGATGCCGCCCTTGGTGCAGCAGGCCTTTATCGCCGCGGAAGACCGGCGCTTCTATCAGCACGACGGCATTGACCCGGTGGGTATCGGCCGGGCCATGGTGCGCAACCTGCGCAAGGGCTCGGTGGAAGAGGGGGCCAGCACGATCACCCAGCAGCTGGCCCGCACCGTATTTCTGAGCCAGGACCGCACCCTGATTCGCAAGATCAAAGAGGCCGCCCTGGCCGGCAAACTCGAGCGCCAGCTCAGCAAACCCCAGATCCTCACCGAATACCTCAACGTCGTCTATCTCGGTTCGAGCGCCTACGGCGTGGCCGACGCGGCCTGGGTGTATTTCAGCAAAACCCCCGACCAGCTAACCCTCGCGGAAGCCGCCCTGATCGCAGGGCTGCCACCCGCCCCCTCGGTTTATTCACCCCTGGTGAATCCCGACCTGGCCCTGGAGCGGCGCTCTGTGGTGCTGCGCCGCATGGAGGAGGCGGGCTTCATCAGCGTCAGCGAGCAGCAGCAGGCTGAGGCCGCACCGCTGCAGCTCAAACCAGCCGAGCCCAAATATTTAGACAGCCGCGCCCCCTACTTCGGCAGCTGGGTGCAGCAGGAACTGCCCAAAGTGCTCAGCCCCGAGCAGCTCGAAGTGGGTGGTTTGACGGTGCGCAGCAGCGTCAATTTGGCCTGGCAGGAAAAAGCCCAGTCGGCGGTAAACATCTATGCCAGCGGCAGCATGCAGGGCGCCCTAGTGGCGATGGAGCCTGGCACCGGCCTAGTGCGGGCGATGGTGGGCGGCACCGACTTCGAAGACAGCCAGTTCAATCGGTCGGCCCAGGCCCTGCGCTCGCCCGGCTCCACCTTCAAGTTGTTTGTATATCTCACGGCCCTGCAGCAGGGAATGCTGCCGGAGCGGCTGTTCCGCGATGCAGCCCGCTGCTTCGGCGGCTACTGCCCCAAGAATTTCGGCAACCGTTACCTCGGTTCGGTGTCGATGGTGGTGGCGCTGCAGAACTCGCTGAACACGGTAGCGGTGGGGCTGCTTAAGGAGCTGGGTTTCGACAAGGTGATCGCAACAGCCAAGAGCCTCGGCATCACCCGGGAGCTGGGGCGCTTCTACCCCCTGGCCCTTGGCGCCACCGAGCAAACCGTGCTGGACATGACCGCCGCCTACGCCGCCATCAACAACGGCGGCATCTACGTGAAACCAACGCCATTTGAGGAAATCCTCGGCCCCGATGGCGAGCTGCTGTGGAGCCGCAGGGTGGATGGCGATCAAGGGCGCCGGGCGGTGAACAGCGACATCGCGGCCCTGATGCTGTGGATGCTGGAGCGGGCGGTGCGCTCAGGCACGGGCGGGGCCGCGGGCCTGCCGGATCGTCCGGTGGCGGGCAAGACGGGCACCTCAGAGGGGGGCCGCGACCTGTGGTTTATCGGCTCGATTCCCCAGCTCACCACCGGGGTGTGGCTGGGCTACGACGACAGCCGCACCACCAAGGACACCAGCGTGGTGGCCACCTACGCCTGGCGGGCCTTTATGGCGCCGATCAGCAAGGACCTGCCAGTGCGCCAGTTTCCGCCCAAGCCGGAACTAGTGGACACCTACAAGCAGGCTAAAAAGCAAGTAAAACGCCGCATTGAACCGACGGCCAGCCCCGAAAGCTGGCGCGAGCAAGCTCCCGAGCCCCAAGACCTTGATCCCACCCCCAGCGTCTACGAGTGGCCCGAGGAACGGGCCGCACCGGCCGCCCCTGCCACACCCCAACCTCAAACACCAAGCGCGCCAGCTCCCACTGTGAGACCCGCAGCAGCCCAGAGCCCCGCAGCAGCCCCAAGCCAGGCGCCCCCCACACCACCGCCGCCCTTGGAAGCCCCGCCACCGCCGCTGGTGGCGCCACCACCACCCCCCTAACCCTGCAGCAGGGCGGCAAAAAAGCCATCGCCGCCGCTTGCTACGGGCCAGCGCTGCCAGCTCTGCCGCAGCTGCCAGCTGGTGTGATCGGCAAGGAAGCCAGCGAGCAGCTGGCCGTTTTCAGCCGGATGCACCGTGCAGGTGGCATACACAAGCTGGCCGCCCGGCTTGAGCAGGGGCAGCAGGGACTCCAGCAGGGCCCGCTGCAGGGGCACCAACTCGGCGATCGTTTCAGGGCTGATCCGCCAGCGGGCATCGGCGTGGCGGGCCAGGGTGCCGAGGCCCGAACAGGGGGCATCCAGCAGGATGCGATCAAACCAGCCGAGCCACTCGGGCTTCTCAGCCACCAGGGCGGTGGCATCGGCAGCCAGGGTGTGGATGCACTGCAGGCCAAGGCGGGCGGCATTGACGCCCACCCGGCGCAGGCGCCCTTCAGAGCGATCCACGGCCCACACCTCACCCGAATCTGCGAGCAGCTCAGCGAGATGGGTGCTCTTGCCACCAGGGGCAGCGCAGGCATCGAGGATCCGCTCGCCGGGCTGGGGATCGAGCAGCAGACCCACCGCTTGGGCAGTGCGATCTTGCACGCACCAGTGGCCCTCGGCGTAGCCGGGCAGGGCGCGCAACTCACCGGATCTGCCCAGCAGTGTGAGGCCCCCGGGCAGATCCGGCAGGGGGGCCGCCTCGATCCCGGCGGCAGCGAAGGCCGCCAGGGCAGCAGCAGGCGTGGTGCGCAGCAAGTTGAGGCGCAGGTCGAGGGCGGGGGGCTGGTTGCAGGCCAGGCCGAAGGCCTCGGGTTCAGGCCACTGCAAGGCCAGCTCCGCGAGCCAGGCGGGCAGGGAATGGCGCAGGCCATAGCTGGCGGCGGGGTCGCTGGGCAGGGGGCCCAGACCATCCCAGGGCTCAGGCCCGGCCTCCGAGCGCCGGCGCCCGCAGGCCCGCAGCAGGCCATTGGCCACCGGCGCCAGCCGGCCGAGTCCGCCCCGTTTTGCCAGCTCCACGGTGGTGCTCACCGCCGCAGAAGCCGGCACCCGGCTGCTGAACAGCAGCTGGTAGAGCCCCAGGTGCAGCAGCCAGCGCAACTTGGGCGGCTGGCGGGCGGCGGGCACCTTGCCGAGGGCATCGAGCCAGGCATCGAGCAGGCGCCGCTGGCGGATGGCGCCGTAGGCAAGTTCGGTGGCTAGGGCCCGGTCGGCGCCCTCAAGGGGATGGCGCTGCAGCTCCCGCTCGAGCGCCAGATCGGCGTAGGCGCCTGCGCCCACCGCCAGCAACACCTGCCAGGCAAGCTGGCGCGGCGCCAGGCCAATCGCGGGGGTTTCGGTTGGGGTTTCGGCGGGGGGGGCGGATGCCAGGGAGTGGGGCGGCGGCGGGCCAGGCTCCACAACTAGCGCAGGGGTGCGGGAGAGGTGGATGCTTTTTGCTGGTTAGCTAAGGAGGACTAATTCGCAAACTCATCAACCCCAGCCCGCCAACGGTGCTGGGCCAGGGGCAACTGGCCCGCTGCATCCACGGGGATGCCTTCAGCGAGCAGCAGCTCACGCTGGATCCAGTCACTGCCTTCGCGGCTGGGGTTGAAACTGACCTGCCCTTTGGCATTAACAACCCGCTGCCACGGGATCTCCGACGGCAGGGGCAACCGCCGCAGGGCCCAGCCCACCTGGCGCGCCGCACCCCAGACCCCAACCAGCTCAGCGATCTGGCCGTAGGTGGCCAGCTGTCCGCAGGGGATCTGGGCCACGACGGCGTAAACCCGCTGATCAAACGTGGGGGCGGGAGCTTGCATCGAGCGCCGGGCGGGAGGAAGCAAAGCGGGCTTCCTGGACCAGACTTTCTAAACTAGAAAAACATCTAGGTGCACCATGGTGCTAAGCGAGGAGCAGTGCCAGTCTTTGAAACTCCTGGCGAGCCGTTATGTGTGGTGGCAGCCAGCGGAACAGAGCCTGACCCAGCCTCACCGCCTGCTAGCCCAAGTGATGAATATCGGCGACTGGCACGATGTTGAGATGATGCGCGGCAGCGTTGGAGATGAAACCCTGAGGGTGGTACTGCAAACAGCTCAGCCAGGGGAATTCAATAAACGGTCTTGGAATTTCTGGCACCTCTGCTTAAACCTTCCCAGCGGCAGCGATCTACCGCCGCTGCCCCAGCGGCGACTGCCATGACAAATAAGGAGCAAAATGAAGCGCTTCAATCCCATCTTGAGATCTTGCCGAAGGAGCAGAGAGCACTCTGGAAGGAATTAAAGCCCCTACAAGGCATGGGATTTGTGTTGTACGGGGGCACGGCGATTGCCCTGCGGCTAGGCCACCGAGTGTCAATCGACTTTGACTTCTTCAGCCATGTCTTCAACAAGGAGTTCTGCTGCAAGATGGAATTGCATTAGTGGCATCAAACGAGGATCTTCTTGCAAGCAAGCTGAAGGTAATTCTGCAACGTGCAGAGGCACTCAAGGCACTGGTGTTTTTTGAGGATGGTGATTTGGGGTCTTTGCCATTGAGCACCCGACAGCAGTTGCAAACTGCCGTGAGTCAATTGGGACCTCTGCCACCGCCACCGCCCGTGATTCCGCACCTCAACTGAGCCCGACGCCATGCCCCTGCTGCCCCGCCGCTTTGAGCGGCTCAAGGCCGTGCTCGATCGCCGCATGGGTGATCTCACCGTGGTGCTCGAGCACGTGGACAAGCCCCACAACCTCTCGGCAATCCTGCGCAGCTGCGATGCGGTGGGGGTGCTGGAGGCCCATGTGGTGAGCCTGGCGGGCCGCACGCCCACCTTCAACTGCACCTCTAAGGGCAGTGAAAAGTGGGTGCCGCTGCATCGCCACAGCGACGGCGACAGCGTGGCCCTGCTGGGCCAACTCAAGGCCCAGGGCTTTCGGCTCTATGGCACCCACCTGTCGGTGGAAGCGGTGGACTACCGCCAGTGCGACTTCACCGGCCCAAGCGCCCTGGTGCTGGGGGCCGAGAAGTGGGGTTTAAGCGCTGAAGCGGCGGCATTGGTAGATCAGCCGATCGTGATTCCGATGCACGGCATGGTGCAGTCGCTGAATGTGAGCGTGGCCTGCGCCACCTTGCTGTTTGAGGCGCTGCGTCAACGGCAGGCCGCCGGCCTGCTGCCACGCCACGGCGAAGGGGTGCCGGCGGAGCGCTACGGCAACTTGCTGTTTGAGTGGGCCTATCCGGAGGTGGCGGCCTGGTGCCAGCGCGAGGGCCGCCCCTATCCGAGCCTTGATGCCGAGGGGGCCATCAGCGAAACCCTGCCCCGCACGATCAAGCTGCGCTACTGATGCTCGGCTACTGATATTTGCGGGCACTGGGCAGCCCCAGGGCCAGGGCAACGGCAGCGAGCAGGTGAATCGCCCTAGATACCGTGCAAAATGGCTAGCTAAACTCCATTTTGGCTGCGGATATGGCGGCGGTGCAGCGATTTTTGCAGCCACCTCCTGGCAGATTCTTCCTGTTTGGCCCCCGCGGCACCGGCAAGTCGACCTGGCTGGCACAGGTGTTTCCCCAAGCCCTGCGGCTGGATCTGCTGGCACCGGATGTGCTGAGGACCTACCAGGCCCGGCCAGAGCGGCTTTCGGAATTCGTTGCTGCCGCTGGCAAATCCGCTCACACGGTGGTGATCGACGAAATCCAGAAAGCCCCCCAGTTGCTCGACGTGGTGCATGCCCTGGTGGAGCAGCGACGTGATCTGCGTGTGGGCGGCTGGTGGCAGTGCACATGGGGCCGTTCATGGCTGCTGAGCTCGGCCAGGATTTTGATCTAATGCGGGCCCAGGCCAACGGACTGGTGCCTCTCGTGTGGCAGGCAGTGGATCCCCAGGCCACCCTGGCGGCCTATGCCTCGCTCTATCTGCAGGAAGAGGTGCAGGCAGAAGCCCTGGTGCGTCAGATCGGCGATTTCGCAAGGTTTCTGGAGGTGATCAGCTTTTCGCAGGGCTCAGTACTAAACCTGGCAAACCTGGCCCGGGAAACCGAGATACCCCGCAAAAGGGCTGAAAGCTATCTGGGAATTCTCGAGGATCTATTGATCAGCTTTCGGCTGCCGGTGTTTCAACGGCGGGCCCAGCGGCAGCTGGTGCAGCACCAGAAGTTTTTCTGCTTCGATGCCGGAGTTTTTCGCTCCCTGCGGCCCCGCGGCCCGCTTGATGCGCCGGAAGAGATTGGCGGCATCGCTTTGGAATCCCTGGTGGCCCAGCACCTGCGGGCGCTCTGTCAGCTGCGGCCAGGAGGGGCCCAACTCAGCTTCTGGCGCACCCGATCTGGATTGGAGGTGGATTTCGTTGTGTATGGCCCAGACCTGTTTATGGCCATCGAGGTGAAACACAGCAGTCGCATCGACCGGAGCGACCTCAAGGCGCTGCGGGCCTTCGGCGAGGACTATCCGGAGGCAGAGCGCTTGCTGCTCTCCTTTTGCCCAGAGCCGCTGCTGATCGATGGCATCCGCTGTGAACCGCTGGAAGCCTGGTTGAGACAACTGCGCCCTTAGCGCTGGGCATTGCCGCCGCTGAGCCAGCTCTCGAGGCCTTCGCCTAAAAACGACAGCCCCAGCACCAGCACAAACATGGCCAGGCCTGGGTAGAGGGCGGTCCACCAGATGCCGGTGGGCACGGCGGTGAGGGCCTGCTGCAGGTCGCCGCCCCACTCGGGGATGGTTTCGGGCAGGCCCAGGCCCAGAAAACCAAGGCCACCGAGCACCAGCACGGCATCGGCGGCGTTGAGGGTGAGCAGCACCGGCACCGAGGTGATCACGTTGCGCAGCAAGTAGCGGCGCAGGATCCAGATCGGGCCGGCGCCTAGCGACTGGGCCGCCTCCACAAACAACTCAGCCTTCACCTGGGCGGTTTGGTTGCGCACCACCCGGAAGTACTGGGGGATATAGACGACACAAAGGGCGGCGGCGGCATTGGGCAGGCCGCGGCCCAGCAGGAAGGCCAGCACCACCGAAAGCAGCAGCACCGGCAGGGTGTAGAGGGTGTCCATCAGCAGCACCAGCACCCGATCCACCCAGCCGCCCAAGTAGCCGCTCACCATGCCCAGGGGCACACCGATCAACAGGGCGATCACCAGGGCCAGCAGCACCACCTGCAGGGCGACGCCACTGCCGGCGAGGGTGCGCACGCACACGTCGCGCCCCAACCGATCGGTGCCGCACCAGTGGCTCAGCGAGGGCTGGGCATAGATCGGATTTTGCAGGCCGGCGTTGGGATCGCTCAGCCAGCCGGCATGCACCAGCAGCGGCGTGAGCAGGGCCACCAGGGCGTAGGCCACCACGATCACCAAACCCCAGCGGGCCATGCGGACCGAGAGGCTGGGGGCGCGGCGCAACGACAAGAGCATGGCGCGACCTTACGCAGCTAGGCGGCGGGCTGCAACAACCACAGGGCCAACCCCTGGGGCTGAAAGCTGCGGAAATCCCGATCGAAGCTGATCAAGCGCCAGCCGCCCGCAATGGCCACGGCAGCCAGATAGGCATCCATCCAGAGCTTGGGGGCCACCTGATCGACAGCCGCCAACCTGGCCCAGTGGGCCATCACCCCGGGCGGCTCCTCCACAAAGGCCACCTGCCGAAGCGCTAACCACTGCTCCAGTGCTGCCATGGCATCGGCATTGGTAGCTCTTTCCACACCGCACGAACGGAACATGGCAGCCGTGCTGGCTAGGCGCAGAAAACTCTGCTGCGTGGCCCGACACCACAGCCAAGGGTCTGCGGGTGTGGCAGCCAAGAGCTCCTGGCGGGCACGCCGATAACAGGGATGGCCTTCAAAGGTGGCGGCCAACCACACGTTGGTGTCAACCAGGGAAGCCGGCACGCTGCTGGTCCTCCGTCGCCAGGGTGGTGTGCTCGAGCTCCAGAAGCTCCTGCAGCGAGGGAATTCGCGGCGCCACAGCGGGATCGCGGCGGAACACCGGCAGGCCATTGGCCCCCAGCTCCAGGGGACTGCCTGGCCGGATTGCTGGCTTGGCACCCACCTGGCTCAAGCCCTGGCGAATGAACTCGGCAACCAGGTCCTTAAAGGGACGACCTTCATGCAGGGCACGCTGCCTGGCCTGACGCACCAGCGTGTCCGGCAGATCGATGGTGGTTTTCACGTTGGACCACCTAAGTAGCCATCAAAGCCAGTTTACTGGCATGCCAGCAACCATGCCCAGTTGGCCATGCCAGCCGAAAGGCTTCCTTACCGAAAGGAGACCTCCGCTTTAGGGTGGGATACCAAGGCAATTGGTGAGAGGGCGATGGAGGTCGCAACCCTGACGGCCAAGGGGCAAGTGACCGTACCCAAGGCGGTGCGAGAAGCCTTGGGGCTACGGCAGGGGGATCAACTCAGCTGGGAGATGGAGGATGGCTCGGTCCGCGTGCGGGCCATTGCTCCGCTCGACCTGGCGTACCTACGAAGCCTCGATGCCAGCCTGCAGGAGTGGAGCAGCCCAGCGGATGAGGAAGCCTTCGCCTGGTGCGCTTCAAGGTGTTCACGCTGGATGAACGTCTGATCCTGAAGACCCTGGGACACCTGGCCCCACCCGATCGCGATGGGGTCGCAGCCCAGCTGCACCAACTGGTGGACTGAGAGCGAAGCTGACGATCGCGGCTAAGGTTGATGATTGATGCCTCATACCAGATGCGCACCACCCTGCGGCTGGATGACGACGTGCTCTCAGCAGCGCGGGTATTGGCTCGCGAACGGCGCCAACCCATCGGCAACGTGATCAGCGAATTGCTGCGCCGGGCCCTAACCACCCCAGGGCCGGCGAATCCAGCAGGCCCGCCGGCGGAGCAGCGCAATGGGTTTCCGTTGCTGCCCCTGCAACCCAGCGGAGGCCCCGTGGATCTTGAGCTCGTCAACAGCCTGCGGGACGACGGGGAGTGATGCCGGTCGCCCTGCTCGATGCCAACGTGCTGATCGCCTTAATCGACCCAAGGCATGTGCACCACGAGAGCTGCCACCGCTGGTTTTCGAGCCGAGAAGGGGCCGATTGGGCCAGTTGTGCGATCACCCAAAACGCAGTGCTGCGCATCGTGGGGCATCCGCGCTACCCGAATTCCCCGGGATCGCCGGCGGTGGTGAGCCGGATCCTGCAAGAGCTGGTTGGCCATCCGCAGCACCGATACTGGGCAGACGCCCCGAGCCTGCTGGGCCTTGGCCATGTCAACCCCAGGGACCTAGTGAACTCGGGCCAGATCACGGACACCTATCTCCTGGCTTTGGCGGTGCACCAGGGAGGGGTGCTGGCCAGCCTCGACCAACGCCTCAGCACCGTTGCCGTGGCAGGCGGGCAGGGCGCTCTCGAACTGATTGCCACGGAAACCGCAGGCTCGTAGCCACCAATCCTGCCAATCGTTCGATCCCATCGCAGCATTGGCAGGATTTGGCGCCAGGATTGGCAGGCAACGGCCGTGCGCCAGCCAGCGCCATGTGGATTCCTCGCCAGATCGAAGCCCGGCTGCTGGAGCTAGCCCGCACCCGACCGGTGCTGGTGCTCACGGGCGCCCGCCAGACGGGCAAAACGGCCCTGGGCCGGCACCTGTTTCCGGAGCACCACTACGTGACGCTCGACCTGCCCAGCGAAGCCGCAGCGGCCGAACACGACTGATCGATGAGGTGCAGTACGCGCCGAGCCTGTTTCGCCATCTCAAAACGGTGGTCGACGCCGACCGGAAGGCCTGCGGGCAGCCGGTGCTGACGGGATCGCAGCCCTTTGCCCTGATGCAGAACGTGGGCGACAGCCTGGCGGGACGGGCGGCGGTGCTGAGCTTGGAGGGGCTGGGGCTTGCTGAAATCCAGGCGGCAGCACCGGGGGTGCAGAATTGTGGAGCCAGCCGGCCATCAACGCCGGCGACTTTCACCGCTCCTACGTGAGCACCTACCTGGAGCGCGATCTACGCAGCTTGCAACAGGTGGGCAACCTGCTGCAATTCGAGCGCTTCTTGAGAGCTTGTGCGCTGCGTTCGGGCCAACTGCTCAACCGGGCCGAGCTGCTGCGCTCTCCCCTGATCGGGGCCCTCTGGGAAACGCTGGTAGTAGGGGAGCTGCCCAGCGGCTGCGTGGAAGCCATGCCCCTGATCGAACTGGCCAGCAGCTGGGGCACCTAACCTCCACTAATGCCCAGCGCCCGCCTGCTGATCGTCGACGACGACCCGGAGCTGCGCCAGTTCCTGCGCACCGAGCTGGAGATCGAGGGCTACAGCTGCGCCGAGGCGGCCAGCGGCCAGCAGGCGCTGATGCAGCTGCGGGAAAGCCGCTGGGACCTGCTGCTACTGGATTGGACCCTGCCGGATTTCAGCGGTGTGGAGATCTGCCGGCGCTTGCGGGGCAGCGATGACCACACGCCGGTGCTGATGCTCACCGCCCGCGATGACGTGCGCGAACGGGTGGAGGCCCTCGATGCGGGCGCCGACGACTACCTCACCAAACCCTTTTCAATCGAGGAGCTGCTGGCCCGGGTGCGGGCACGGCTGCGCAGCGCCAGCAAAGCCAGCAGCGAGCCTGAAACCCTGCAGCTGGCGGATCTGCAACTTACTGCTGCCAGCAGGGAGGTGAGCCGCGGCGGCGAAAGCATCGCCCTCACCGGCCGGGAATTTGAGCTGCTGCACCTATTACTGCTCCAGCCCAACCAGGTGCATGGCCGCGAAGCGATCCTCAACGCGGTGTGGGGCGAGCACTGGGTCGGCGACGACAACGTGCTCGATGTGTATATCCGGGCGCTGCGCCGCAAGCTGGAGCGAGAAGGCCAGCCCACCCTGATTCAGACCGTCCGCGGCGTGGGCTTTATGCTGAAGGAAGTGCCCCCAAAGGCCTAAGCAACTCAAGGGCCCAAGGCGGGAGTGGATCTTGGTGGTGCTGCTCAACACCAGCAATGATCGTGGCGACAGGCAAGAACGGATGATCTGAAGAGGAATTATCAACAAGCCGCACTTGATCGCATAGGGGTAAAGACGCTTGTACGTTATTTAATACACGGGGGATACGGCTGATCACCTTTTCAGTCGGCACGCTATGACCACCCTCTGAGATTCTCTGGGCGATCCGTGCCTGGTTGAGGGAGGCGTTGTTGAGATGAATCAGCACCAAGATCACCTCATTACCCAGGGCCTTGGCGCGGGCAACGAAGTCGACTTTGGAGGGATGGGAATAGACCGTTTCAAAGCAGAAACTGAAACCCCTCAGCAGCAAGGATTCACGCTGCTGCTCAGCCAGCAGGGCAGCCTCAAGCCCATGGGCTTCCGGAGTATCTGGCGCGATGAGTTTGGCGAGGTTGTCGGCATTCACAAAGGGAAGACCCAGCGGCTCCAAAAACAACCGGTGAAAGGTGCTTTTGCCGGCGCCATTGCCGCCCACCAGCAACCAGAGCTGTTTGCCAGAAACCATGCGCTCGCTCAACCCGGCTCCGGCTCAGAGGGGATGAAGATGCCGTTGCGAAAGCTGCCGGTGCTGCGGCTGCCATCGGCCGCGATGCGCTCCAAGGCTCCGGGCTGGCTGGCGGAAGCCTGATAGCGGATGGCGGCATGACTGACCAAGTGGGGCAGCTCCCCGCTCTGCCTTGCCCTTTCAACGGCACTGAACACCGCATCTGGCGCCACGGGCTGCGCCACAACCGGCTCCACCTGCAGCCGCGCCAGCCCAGCTTGCACATCCAGCAGGCTGTCGGGGTCAACAAAACGACAAACCTGCCGGCCCAGTGCAGCCCAGTATTCGATCTGCTCGGCGGCGCTGCGATGGTGCCGGGCCCCGGCCTGGGTGGCGCTTTGCATCAGCTCCTCCTGGAGGCGCACCGGGGATGGGGATTTCGCCATGGCCCAACACGCCAGAGGAACAGAATTTGATCGTAGCAATCTGCTACGCGCTGGGCACCCCCAAGGCCCTAGCCAGGGGCAGATGCAGCTGGAAATCAGCGCCACCGCCGGGGGCATCAGCCACCTGCACCGAGCCGCCCATCGCCTCCATCAAAAGCCGCACCATGGCCAGGCCGATGCCACTGCCGCGGACGTTGGCAATGATGGCGGCGCTGCCGCGGGCGAAGCGGCCAAAAATTGCCTCGCGCTCGCCGGGTTCCACGCCGGGGCCCTGGTCGCGCACATGCAGCACCAGGGAATCACCCTGCAGATCGGCAGCGAGGCTGACCGGCAGCGGTGTGGGGCTGTAGTGGAGGGCGTTTTCAATCAGGGCGGCCAGGCACTGCTGCAGCCGCTCCGGATCGCCGATCGCCACGGGCAGCTCCGCAGCTGGAGTGTCTAGGCGCAAGCGCCAGCCACTGCTCTGGGCCAGCCGCTCGTAGGCCTGCACCAGGGCCTCGTCAGCCACGACCGGCAGACGCCGCAGCTGAAACCGGCCGGAATCCTGACGGGCCAGATCGAGCAAATCGCTCATCAGGCTGCCCATGCGCAGGGCCTCCTGCTGGATCAAGCGCAGGGAGGGCGCCGTGGCCTCCAGACCCGGCTGGCGCAGCAGGCGCTGGGCGTGGCCAGAGATCAGGGTGATCGGCGTGCGCAGCTCATGGGCAACGCCATCCACAAAAGAGCGCTGCCGCTCCCAAGAAACCGATAGGCGCTGCTGCAGGTCGTTGAAAGCAAGGGCGATGGGCTGCAGCTCTTCTGGCTGCTCGGCCACGGGGATCTGGTCGGAAACCCGCGGCGGCGCCTGGGTGGCGGAGAGCTGGCTGGTGAATTCCTGCAGGGGCTGCACCAGGCCGCGGTGCAGCACCAGGCGCAGCAGGGCACTGGTGAACAGGCTAGACACCCCGGCCGCGGCCACCAGCAGCCAGAAGTTGAACCACTCGCGGCGCACCGAGGCCGACACGTCCTGCTCCACCAGCAGGCCGGCGCGGCTGCCATCGGCCAGCTGCAGCGGCTGCCAGCTCAGCAGCCAGACCTGATCGCCGCTCTGCAGGGGCTGGGCAGCGGCGGCGGAAGCAGCGGCCGGCAACAGGCTGAGGCGCAGGTTGGTTAGCAGCGAGGCTTCCAGCAGGGGCAGCAGCTGTGCCCTAGTGGTGGCGCGGCGTTGCAGTTCAGTGCTGAGCTGCTCCACCGTCTGGCGGTGGGCAGCGGTGCGGTCGAAAGCGGCGATGCGCTGGTTCACCAGCAGCAGCAGGCTGTAGCCGGCCAGCACCGCCAGCAGGGAGGTGCTCTGCAACCAGAGACGCAGCGGCGAGATCCGCACTGGCGGGGGGATTCAGGGAATACTCAGATTCTGCTCAGCCCGCCTGTGTTGGCAGCGCTGCCAGCGGGGCCATAATGCTTATACATTTCACAGTCTGGTCCACTCCATGACCTCCCGTCTTCAGGGCAAGCTGCTGGCCCAGCGAGCACTCTTTCAACGCCTGCAGAGCAGCAAGAGGCTCAGCAAGCTGGGCCAGGCCGGCTTCACACTAATTGAGCTGCTTGTTGGGATTGCGATTGTTGGGATACTTAGTGCTATCGCCGTCCCCACTTTCCTCAATACACGCGACGCTGCTCAGCAGAAAGCTAATGAAGCCTCTGCCGTCGCCGCAGCCCGCTCCTGCGCAACTGCCTTACTAACTGGCACTACCGACTTGCCAGCAGCACCAACAGGTCCTGGAGGGGATCTACCAACAGCTGGCGGCTGTGTAGCAAATACACCGATCACCTATGGAGAAGATCTTAAGAGAGGGTCAGCAACCCCCCAAGCTGATGGCACAATAACCATACAAGCTCCTGAGGCTCCTGAGGCTGATGATGGGTGACATGTAGTGATCTAGTCACTTTGCTCCAATTACAAGTTGATCTAGGGCCTTAATCAAAAGCCACCCCATCGGGTGGCTTTTTTATGACAAGTATTAGTACTTTCCAGGCCATCTGAGGGCAGGCCCGCGGACCTGCAGGCCAACCCTGCCTAGCTGGCTCACTTCGGCAAGCCGCAGTGGTGGCTGAAACGTGCTTTCGGCTCAAGAGATCCGGCTTCGATCCTGCACTGGCATTGCAATTCATTGAGCGCAATATTGGGCAACTTCCCGTAGTGCTGCAGAACCAGATCAATGCCGTGAGCAGGTTATTTAAGCGCTCTGAGAATGTTCCAGTCTCACTTACCGATGCCTCATTAATACTGTTAACTGGGAACAGTTTGGCCAGTTCTCTCTAGTTGGGTTGCCTAAATTACGGGCAAACCAATCAGCTGCAGAACAAAACTCAAATTTGCTTCTGGCCAATTGCCACTGGCAACTGAGAGCTCAGCCGGCCACCGTCGGCCCAGGTCTGGTCTAATTCCAGCCGCAGCACCCCAGCAGCAACAGGTATGGCGAGCAGCCGCTCCAGCTGCGCAGCATGAATTCGGTGCGGCTGATGCCTTCCGCTGCAATGTCCTGGTCAATCATCTGACGCTGCTCGGTCGCTTGATCGGGGCAGGCTTTCAACCACCCCGCCGCTCCAGCAGGCGGAAGGGGTCGTAGGCCACGCTGATGCCAAGCTCCTCGGCAAATTCCAGCACCCGGCACCAGGCGCGGTTCTGGCGCACGATGCCCCGCAGGATCACCGGAGCGGTGCTGCGCTCGAGGGTCATCTCAAACAGGGGCCAGCCCACCGACGCCTGCACCGCATCGTCTTGAAAGCGAGGCACCACATCAAGGGCCCCCACCAGGATGCGGCGATGGCTGGCATCCCACTGGAAGGGCAATTCGTAGCGCTCCAGCAGGGCGGTGGCCAGGGCCCAGCTGCTGCCGTTGGCATCGATCTCGGTGGCCAGCGGCAAGCCGCGGGCCTCAATGCTGCTGGCACGGCGGAACTGCAGGGGCTCTGGCGCCGAGGCGGTCTCCCCACTCAGGAGCTGGCGCACCCGCTCGCGCAGCTGCTCGCCGCCGGTAGGCGGGCCGCCCTGCTCCAACTGCAGCAGATCCCAACGTTCACCGGTGCCGCCCCAGATCACCGGCCCGTAGTTGTCGTGCATCACGCGGCCGTCGCGGTTGGCGGCCGCCTCGGCGTGGGTCATCAGCCGCTGAACGCTGATCTGATCGGCACGCCAGCCCCAGCTGCGGGCTACGGCAGCGGCCTCCTGGCAGAGGGCTTCTAGCTGGGGTTTGGCGGGCGGGATGGTCCAAGGGTCTGGCCGGCCGCCCATGCAGGCACAGCTGAGGGCCACCGCATTGGTGTTGCTCCGCCAGGTGTGGGCGGGCAGGTCGGCGGCATAGCTGTGCAGACGATGCACCTGGCCATCACCGCCAATAATCGAGTGATAAAGGCCGCTGCGCACCCAGTTGTAGGGGGTGGCCGACCAGTGCAGATAGATGGTGGCAGACATCACCGGTAAAAAGCGGGATTCAGGCGACCTCCTTAATTTGGCAGCGCAGATGGCGCCCAGTGCCGCGTGCGTTCGATCACGGGCTGATCCCCACAAGAGCAGTACAGTAAAACGTACGCCTGCTAGCAGGGCTTCAAGCCGATGGACGCGATCTCCTACAGCACCGCCCGTGCCCATTTGGCGGGCACGATGAACAAGGTGTGTGAAAACCATGAACCAGTAGTGATCACACGCCGTGGCGAGCCCGCCGTGGTGATGCTCTCCCTAGCCGATTACAAGGCAATGGAGGAAACCACCTATCTCCTGCGCAGCCCTGCCAACGCCCAGCGCCTGCTCCGCTCTATCGCCTGCCTAAACAGCGGTGGCGGAGAAGAACACGATTTACTGCCGTGCGACTGATTTTCTCCCCAGAGGCCTGGGAGGACTACATGCACTGGCAGCAACACGATCGCAAGATCCTGCAGCGCATCAACCGACTGATCAACGAGATCCGCCGAGATCCCTTCGCGGGGATCGGCAAACCCGAGCCCCTTCGTCATGCCTTAGCTGGCTACTGGTCGCGGCGCATCGACGCTGAACATCGCATCGTCTACTCCATCAACGCGGGCGACCTGCTGATCGCCCAGCTCCGTCACCACTACTGACTGCTGAAGCGGATCAGCAGGTGACAAATGCGGCTTTGTAGTCGTCATCCATCTTGGCTCTGGGGCATCGCCAGGGGGGCTGGGTTAGTTGTCGCCAGCGTGGTCTGTCTGGTTTTGTACGGTCTGTACAGAATTAAGGAGGGCTTTCAGCACCCCACCCACCGCCTGGCCGGTTTTCAACCACCCCGCCGCTCCAGCCGGCAGCTTGCTTAATTTGCCCCAATTGCCACTGGCAAGCGGGAGCTCAGCCGGCCTCCGTCGGCCCAGGTCTGGTCTAATTCCAGCCGCAGCACCCCAGCAGCAACAGGTGTTGCCCGGAAGCCAGCGCTGGGCGCCAGCGCATCGAGCACCACTCGATTTTGAGCCGCTCCCCTACTGAGCTCGCCATACAGGCCATAGGCCGGTCCGCAGCGCATCAGCACCCGGCCCCGCCAGATCGGTTCCGCCGGCCTACCCAATGAATAGGTGATCGGTCCAGAAGCAGTATCGAGATGCAGCACCACGCTGCGGCCCGCCAGGTTGCAGGCCGGTGCCAGCACGGCAGGATCGGCCAGGCCCCGGGCCTGGAGCAGATCACCGCGCACCAGCTCCAAGGTGCGCTGGGCCACGGCGCGCTCCCGCAGCAGCCGGCCAAAGCGCTGGCTGATAACGCCCTCCGCCAGCAGCGCCTGCAGCAGCACCCCGCTGAGCCCGCAGCCGATCGTCAGGGCCAGCAGCAGCTCCACCAGCGAAAAGCCTTGCTCCCCTTTCACAGCGCCTCCTCGGCGCGGCAGGCGCTACTGCTGGGAGCATTGCCCTGCGGCCCCTCGTAGCGGCCCAAACGCACCACCCCTAGCGGCAGCGATACCACCAAACAACGACGCAACTCGGTGCCCGTTGCGCTGATCACCACGGTGCCGCCATCCAGCACCAAGCCGTTGCTAGTAAAACGCAGGGCGGCGGGCAAGTTTGAGCCGATAGCCACCCCCACTGCCTCGCCAGCCAGCACCGCCCCAGCGCCACTGCCCACGGCCTCGCCGCAGCCAGACAAGCTGCCGCCACTGGGCTGGCGCCAGCCGCTGGGGCCCAGCTCAAGCGCACAGGGCTGGCCCTGTCTCAGGGCTTGCTGGCGTGCCTGCTCCAAGCCCCATCCCAACCGCCGGCTGGTGGTTTCCACCCGCATCCGCGCCAGGCTGCTCTGGCCGCTATCGAAGGCCAAGCTGGCCAGCAACCCCAGCACACTCACCGCCACCAGCAGCTCAGCCAAGCTGAAGCCCAGCTCGGTTTGCTGGTGCTTAGGGGGCTGCCACTTAGAGAGTTGCATCGCTTGCCTCCGGTTCAGCAACAGCCGCCGCTTCGCACATTCCGTAGGCCGCTGGGCTGAGCCAGCGCTGCCGCTGCTCACCACCAGCCGCAGAAAGCTGCAACCGCACCAGGGCACCGGGCTCAGCGCTCACCTGGCGGGTAAAACCTGAAGGCGCCGGTTGGGCTTGCAGATGGGTAGCTAGCCAGCTGCTGGCAGCTGTGCAATCGGTGGCGATCAGCGTGCCAGCTAGGGTCGTCAGCTGGGCCTGGCTTGCCAGTAGCGCCGCCTCCAGTTCGGCCACTTGCTGCTGTTTTGCTTCTGCCTGACGCGTCCAGCTGGCACCACTCGACCACAGCTGCAAGGAGCAGCTTGACGAGGTCACGAACATCGCTGAGGCCACCAGCACTTCCACCAGATTCATGGCGCCACCCCCTGGCTGGCGCGGCCGCGCAAGCCCAACTCCCGCAATGCCAGCAGCTGCTGGGCACCAAAACCCTCGGGTGTCACGGCCCGGGCCAGCTCCAGGCCAAAGGCAGCCCGCAGAGCGCGAGGCTGCTCAGCGGAGGGCTGCAGCTCCAAGGTGGCGGCAGCCTGGCCCCGCTGCAGACCACCAGCAGGCGCACCGTTCCAGTGGGGTCCATCAAAAGCCACCAAGCGGTAGGCCACTGGGCCCACCAGTCCTGTCTGGCCCACCGCGGGGGTGGCCGTCCCAGCCAGCAGGTGCTGAGCTGCCGACATCAACTGATCTTCCGCCTGCCGCAAGCGCTGCCCGGCTTGCACCTTGCTGCGGGCCTGGAGCGCGGCTGCCTGCAGCGAAACGCTGCTGAGCAGCAGCAGCAGTGATGCGGTAGCGGAGAGGGGTAATAGGAAACCAGCTGCCTGGGGAGGGGGGCTGGCTTTGGGGCGGGGGAACCGGGCCACGGGTCACCTGGCGCGCAACGACCCGATCAGTGTTCCCACGGGATTTTTGAGCCGCATCACCCCGACCAGCAGGGCCCTACTGATTCAGCTTGAGCACGGCCATGAAGGCTTCTTGGGGCACGTCGACTTTGCCCATGGCCTTCATGCGCTTTTTGCCCTTGGCTTGCTTTTGAAGTAGCTTTTTCTTGCGGGAGATGTCACCGCCGTAGCACTTAGCAAGCACGTCTTTGCGCATGGCGCTGATGCTTTCGGAGGCAATGATGCGGCTGCCAATCGATGCCTGGATAGGAATCTTGAACTGCTGGCGGGGGATCAGCTCCTTGAGTTTCTCCACCAAACCTTTACCTACGTTGTAGGCCTTATCACGATGCACAATCGTCGTGAGTGGGTCGGCCTTCTCGGCATTGATCAATACATCGAGCCGCACCAACTCATTTTTGCGGTAGCCGATCAGGCTGTATTCCATTGAGGCGTAGCCTTTGGTGCGCGACTTCATCTGGTCAAAGAAGTCTGTTACCACTTCCGCCAGCGGCATCTCGTAGTGGAGGGTGACCCGATCGGTGGTGATGTATTTCATATCGATGAATTCACCGCGCCGCTCCTGACACAGCTCCATCAGGGCACCGTTGTAGATGTTGGGGGTGTAAATCTCGAGCTTTACGTAGGGCTCTTCTATGGATTCACGCTTTTGCGGGTCGGGCAGGGTGGCTGGATTGTCCACCATCATCACGGTGTTATCGAGCATGTTCACCTGATAGATCACCGATGGCGCCGTAACGATCAAATCAAGGTTGTATTCCCGCTCCAGCCGCTCCTGCACGATCTCCATGTGCAGCAGGCCAAGGAAGCCACAACGGAAACCAAAGCCCATGGCGCTGCTGGTTTCGGGCTCGTATTTGAGCGCCGCATCGGAGAGTTGCAGCTTGTCTAGGGCTTCGCGCAGATCGGGGTATTGGTCAGCGTCGGTGGGGAACAGGCCGCAGAACACCATGGGCTTGGCCTCGGTGTAACCGGGCAGGGGCTCGGCGGCGGGGTTGGCTGCCAGTGTGATGGTGTCGCCAACGCGGGCATCGGCCACTGCCTTGATCGAAGCGGCCATATAACCCACCTCGCCGGCATGGAGTGAATCCACCTGGCGCTGATCGGGCGCCATCACGCCCACCTCATCGAGTTCCACCACCTTGCCGCTGGCCATCAGCAGCACCTTGTCGCGCTTGCTGATCGAGCCGGAGATCACGCGGAAATAGACGATCACGCCCCGGTAAGCGTCGTAGTAGGAGTCGAATATCAGGGCCCGCAGCGGCTCGGCCACCTTGTCGGCGGGAGCCGGCACCCGATCCACCACGGCTTGCAGGATTGCAGGCACCCCAAGACCTGTTTTTGCCGAGCAATGGATTGCATTGGAGCAGTCGAGCCCGATGATTGCCTCAATTTCCTCTGCAATACGGTCGGCATCTGCACCGGGTAGGTCAATCTTGTTGAGAACAGGAATGATCTCGAGATTGTTCTCCAGAGCTAGGTAAACGTTGGCCAGGGTTTGAGCTTCCACGCCCTGGCTGGCATCCACCACCAGCAGGGCGCCTTCGCAGGCCTGCAAGGAGCGGCTTACTTCATAGGAGAAGTCGACGTGGCCGGGGGTATCAATCAGATTGAGGATGTAGGCCTCGCCATCGGCCGCGGTGTATTCCATGCGGGCGGGCTGGAGCTTAATGGTGATGCCGCGTTCGCGCTCTAGCTCCATGTTGTCGAGAAACTGCGCCTGCATGTCGCGAGCCGCAACGGTGCCGGTGTCTTGCAGCAGCCGATCGGCCAGGGTCGATTTGCCGTGGTCGATGTGGGCGATGATGCAGAAATTGCGGATCCGCTGAACGGGAACGTCTGTCATCGCGCCGGCGGAGGCTTCATGGGTGCTACGACCAGCCTAGAAGACGGGGCCCTCTAAGGAGCACAGCCAGGGGGATTGATCTCACTCTTTAGTGAGCAAGCGCAGAAGATCGAGGTAGTGGCCGATGCCAAAGCCCTCTCCAACAAGATTGCCCTCCGCCACCTAAGATTTTGTACAGCACGCGTATCAACCAATGAGCACCGAAGCCGCCACCCAGGATCCCCACGCCCTCACCCTAGAAAACGTGGAGCGCACCCTCGATGAGCTGCGCCCCTATCTGATGGCCGACGGCGGCAACGTGGAAGTGGTGGAAATCGACGGCCCGATCGTGAAGGTGCGCCTGCAGGGCGCCTGCGGCAGCTGCCCTAGCAGCACCATGACACTCAAGATGGGCATCGAGCGCAAGCTAAGGGAGGCGATTCCTGAGGTTTCAGAGGTGGTGCAGGTGCTTTGAGCAGGCCACAACGCCCCTCAAGATGCTCCTCTTTAGTAGCCCTTCGCCAAAAATAGACAAAAGCAAGGCAAAGAGTTAGGCGCCCATGCCAGCAAATATAACCAGCCAAAGAGAGAGAAGTCAGTCTAAAAATTTAGTTTCACCGTTTCTTGTAAAGTATGCCCGCAGTGGCAAGCCACCAAGCAGCGAAGGATCAACTGTAGCGCTTGCCTTAGTTGTAGCACTTGCAGTCATTGCAGGAACCTCAATAGTTGCACAGCGATCATTTGACGGCCTTGTGGGATCTGTATTTCAAGGTCGCGCAAAAGATGCTCGCTTAACGGCAGAGGCTGGGACCGCTTTTATTATTAGCGAATGGAACCGACCAGCTAACAGAAGGCTTTACACAGGCCTGCCGATGGCGAGTTGGTCAGCAGCAAAAAATCGCTGCACCGCTCCTTCACCGGATTTTGACATTGCAAGCGCAGCAGAGCTAACAGATGCGGCTACTAGTTTCGCAGATGGGAATGAAGTAACCCTACCGACACAGACGCCCCAAAGCCATGGATAAGCACAATCCGCTCTGGG
>NZ_JBSYHW010000019.1:0-41493 GCF_056108345.1 Cyanobium sp. NIVA-CYA 375
TTCTGGCTCACGGTCGCTGTCGTCGAGGCCCTTGATGAAGATGATCCTCTCCGGCTGATTGGTGGCTTCGTGAGTGGCATGCTGGAACTCCCGTGCGGTGGGAGACAAGCCATCCATATCCTTTGTTCCGTAGTTCAGGCCGAAAATCCCAAGATAGATGTCCCGTCGGTCGATTTCTCCGATGTATCGCCCGTCGGGGCGCTGGTCCCGGGCTGGAAGATCTTCGAACAGGAAAACATCTGCAAAGAACCGTCCCAGCATCGGGTCGCCTGTGATGTAGTCCTTCACGGCGCGGCGTTCTGTCGCAAACTCCTTTTGGACGCTGCTCACGAAGATGGAGAAGCTGTGCTTCATCGAAGCGGGAAGCCCATGCTCTTCAGATTCCCCCTGATCGCCGCTTCCAGTTTGGCTGATTCAGCGAACTGGCTTTCCAGCTCCGCCACAAGCCGCGGCATCTTCTCCTCAAACGGCTCGCCATCGTCTTCCACCTCCTCCGCCCCCACATACCGCCCCGGCGTCAGCACGTGGCCATGGGCAGCAATCTCGGCGGTGGTGGCGGATTTGCAGAACCCCGGAACATCGTCGTAGCTGCCCGCGCCGTTGTCACCCCGCCAACGGTGATAGGTGCCGCTGATCCTCTCCAGGTCCGCCTCGGTGAGCTCCCGATGCACCCGATCGATCAATGTGCCGAGCTTGCGGGCATCAATGAACAACGTGTGGCCGCGCCGATCCCGGAAGCCCCGCTGGCCGTCGGCAGCTTTGCTCTTCGTCAGGAACCAGAGGCACACCGGGATCTGGGTGCTGTAGAAGAGCTGGCCGGGCAGGGCCACCATGCAGTCCACTAGATCCGCCTCGATCAGGGCGCGGCGGAGCTCTCCTTCGCCGCTCTGGTTGGAGCTCATGCTGCCATTGGCGAGCACAAAGCCGGCCATCCCCTGCGGCGCCAGGTGGTGGATGAAGTGCTGCACCCAGGCGAAGTTGGCGTTGCCCTTGGGCGGCACGCCGAACTGCCAGCGCACGTCGTCGTCACGGCGGAACCAGTCGGAGTCTTTGAACGGTGGGTTGGCGATCACGTAATCCGCCCGCAGGTCGGGATGCACGTCGCGGCGGAAAGTGTCGGCGTGCTCCGGGCCGAAGTCGGCTTCGATGCCGCGAATCGCCAGGTTCATCACCGCCAGCCTTCGCGTGGTGGCGTTGCTCTCCTGGCCATAGATGGAAATGTCGCCCAGCTTGCCGCCATGGCTTTCCACAAACTTCTCGCTCTGCACGAACATGCCGCCGGAGCCGCAGCAGGGGTCGTAGATGCGGCCCAGCAGATCCACGGAGCGATGGGTCTGTTCGCCTTCCCTGGCGCCGCTCTCTCTGGAAGCAGTGAGTTCGATCGTGGCGATCACATCGATCAACTCCCCCAGGCGCTGCTTGTCGAGGCCGGGGCGGGCGTAGTCCTTCGCCAGCACGCCCTTGAGGCGTGGGTTGTCGCGCTCGATCGCCACCATGGCGTCGTCCACCAGCTTGCCGATCGACGGCTGCTTGGCATTGGCCTGCACGTGGCTCCAGCGGGCCTCGGCTGGCACCCAGAACACGTTCTCGGCCTTGTATTCGTCGGGGTCTTCCGGGCTGGCGCCTTCGTAGTCGCCCTCGCCTGCCAGCAGCTTGGCGCGGTGCTCTTCGAAGCTATCGGAGATGTACTTGAGGAAGATCAGGCCGAGCACCACGTGCTTGTACTCGGCCGCGTCCATGTTGTTGCGCAGCTTGTCGGCCGTGAGCCAGAGCTTGGCCTCGAAGCCGAGGTTGGCGGTGCCGTTGCCACCGGCTTTCCCTTTGCGGGGGGCTTTGGCTGGGGCGGCCTGTGGCGCCACCGGCTCGGCGGCCACCAGGGTCACCGAATCACTGCGCCCCCTTCCCCGCACCACGATTCCTTTTGCTACCAGTCCCGCTTTCACCTCTTCGTAGAGGGGCTCCTCCCAGCCAAGCGCTTCCCGCAGGACTTGGTTTTTGGCGGGGCTACCGACCTCTTCCAGGGCTTCGAGGAAGTCGTCCAGTTGCTCCTGATCGGGCATCGAGGGATCAGGAGGGCTTCGCTATGGGGAGTCTGCCTGCAGTTGGGGCGGTTTGGGATATTTATGCAAGTGCGGGGCGATCGCCTACCCCTCCCCCAACAACTGCCGCACCAGCGCAATCAACTCCTTCTTGCTGAAACTCTCCAACGGCGGCGGCGGTGGAGTCACGCCATGGCGTTCCAGCAGTTGGGCCAGAGCGGCTTTTTGCAACTTGGAGTAGCCCTTGATGCCATGCGCTTTGCACAGTCGCTTGAGGCTGGCCGCAGACTGCTGCAGGAAACTCCCCTTGCCCAGCAAGGCTTTCGGGTCCTGAGTTTCCGCAGATTGGGGATCCTGGAGGTCGTGGAGGGCAGCGCTAGAGCGCTGCAGATGATCCGCCACCCGGCGATACACCCGGGCGTCGGTGCCCGCCAGTTCCCGGTGGCTCTGTTCCAGCAAATCAGCGATCGATGGGCCCGCGCTCATGGCTTTCCGCCGAGCTGGCTCACGGCAGTGCCCGCCTCAGACGCTTCAGCCGCCAGCGCAACGGCCTTGGCCTTCACCTGGCGCCAGCGCGTGGCCTGCACAATCAACCGCCGGAACATCTCCACCAACCAGAAGCCGCTTTGGCGCTCGCTCTCATCGATCAGGCCCACCATGGCATCGCCTGTTTCCTCCAGTTCGCGGATCACGCTGCCGAGCTTGGCGTTGAGGGCATGGAGCCGCGCCTTGGTCCGCGCCTCATCGGCCAGATCCATCTCCAGCTCCACCAGCTCCCGCTGCAGCTCCGCGATCACCACCCCCCGCCGGTCGCTTTGGGCCTTGAGCACGCCCCGGGAGCGATTAGCCGACACCAATGCCGCCCGGCAGTCCTGGTAGGTGCTCTCCAGCGCCTCCGGATCTGGCGTGGTCGGAAATTCGCTGGCCGAGCGCAGGGGCATCGGGATTCGATTGGCTGACTCCAGGATTACCTATGTTGGCGGTTTTGGCTGGGTTAGCTGGTAGAAGGGGCGTTGTTTGATCGGGCGTCCCAGTTCGATGTCTTCTTCATCACGCTCATGAAATCCGAGCGCCTGTTCTCCGCCATCGGGCTGAGAGATATCCACCACGCCGTGCGCGGCGGGATGATGCTGCCGTTTCTGTGTCTGGTGTTCGCGGATTACGTGAACCACGAAGCGGAGCGGATCTGGTTTGTCCCAGAGTGGCGATTCCGGCGGCGTGGCTGCCTGTGATGGCGTTGGCGGTTTAGCGTTGAGCCATGAATATCCACGAGCGGATCACCACCAATCCGGCTGTGCGTTTCGGCAAGCCCTGCGTTCGCGGCACCAGGCTCACAGTGGGGGATGTTCTTGGCTGTCTGGCCAGTGGCATGAATGAAACGGAACTTCTTGAGGATTTCCCGCAGATCACCCATGACGACGTTCTGGCCTGCCTGGCCTATGCGGCCGATCGTGAACGCCTGATGATCAGCCTCACCCTTGCTGCATGAGCCTCAGCCTGCTCCTGGATGAGAACCTTTCAGAAAAGTTGCTCCCTCTGCTCTTCGATCGTTTCCCTGATTCAAGACATGTACGCCTGATCGGGCTCGGAGGTGCGGATGATCTTGCGATCTGGGATCGGGCCCGACTGGACGGCGATCTTCTGGTCACTAAGGATGATGATTTTCTCAGACTCAGCATGAGCCGGGGCTTCCCGCCGAAGGTGATCTGCCTGGCTATCGGCAACGCCAGCAACGCTGCAACGGCCTTCCTACTGTTGAACCATGCTGCTGATATCGAGGCGTTTTCAAGCCATCCGGAAGCCGGCTTCCTGCTGCTCAGTCCTGGAGCGAAGCGCTGAGCTTTCGGAGCGTGCCCTTCCGCTGGCTCGGTTGAGGACGAAGCAACACGCCAAGCGGCAGGCGCCTCATCAACCATGGCTGCTGAACAACGTCTTGCCACCTAAAAGGACGGTATCGCGGTGTGGGCTGGTTTCATGAAGGGGGAGCTGACCGCCGCGATCTGGAGCGGAGGCTTCGCATGGCTGGCTGCTGTGCTCAGACACAACGAAATCAAGCAACCCCTGGCCCGGAAGATCCTTGCCAGCCTCAGCGCTAGTTGACTCTGCAGCCGACCAGGGTTCAGCCATGCAGCACCTCGCCATGGTCGAGCGCCTCGCGCACGAACGGATCACCTTTTCAGGGGCGTAGCGACCAGCTGGAGTAGCAGATCACAGACGGGTTACCCTCCCTGCCAGCCGGCTGCCGCATGCAGCTCGATCGGGTGTCGAGCGAGCGGGTGCTGGTCAATCTGCGCGAGTTGCTGCCCACGCGCCGGCCCCAGCTGCTCGCCTCAGCCCGCTACAACGATTACGCCATGTCACCGTGGGAGTTCCACTGGGAAAGCCAGAGCCTCACGCGGGATGATGCTGCCGTTTCTGTGTCTGGTGTTCGCGGATTACGTGAGCCACGAAGCGGAGCGGATCTGGTTTGTCCCAGAGTGGCGATTCGCAGGCGGCGGCTGCACAGAGCGATGACACTGACATCTTAAAAGCTTCTTCTGGTGCTTTGCAGCCACACGGTTTGCTCGCAATGGCCCAACCCTGGGTCAGCGGCCAGAAGCATGTGCTCGCCCGAGCGCCAAGGGCAGATCAGCTCACGACGAGCAGCTGTAGTGCGACACGCCTCCAGCATTGAAAAATTCCCTTGGCTTCAGGCGGTCATAAGTCGCCGCCAGCTCCGCTGCTGGCTCCTGGTAAGGATGGCTGAACACCTCCTGCAGTTCCCTGACCAGGCCGTACTCACCTTGCGCGGCTTGTTCATAGGCCGGGGCGATCAACCATTCGCGCCAGGTAATCGCCGGGTTCACGAGTTGCATTGCTGCCGATGTCTCGCTGATGTCGCCCTTGGCTGTGATCTGATCGCGCCAGCGCTGCAGCCAGCCGTTCCATTGCCCATCGAGTTCTTCCGAACTCGGCAGGTAGAAGCTCTCCTTCAGAGCTGAGAGTTGCTCCGGGATATCAGAGAGCCTGCGAAAAAAGATCGTGTAGTCAACCTTGGAGCGCACCATCAGCTGCAGCAGCTCGTTTACCAGTTCGGCGTTGTAGCTAGCTAGGCCCAACTTGCGGGCCCACATCGCCTCAAGCTCCTGGCCCATCGCTTCGGCGAAGCCGTCCCGAATCTGATCGAGCCGCGCCAATCCCTCCGTGTTGCCCTCAAGCAGCGGCCGCAGGGCAGACCAGAACATCTGGTAGTTGGCTTCAGCAGCCTGCGGCTGGTTGAAGAAGCTGAAATGCTCGCCGCCGCCGGTCCAGGGCTGAAAGCTGGGATCAAATAGTTCGCAGAAGCCGAAGGGGCCGTAGTCGAGGGTGTAGCCCCCTGCGGCGCAGTTGTCGCTGTTGAAATTGCCCTGGCAGTAGCCAACCCGCATCCAATTGGCCACCAGCCCAATGAGCCGGGTGCGAAACAAGTGCGCCAGCTGCAGCAGCTGCTCGCTGAAAGCCAGAGCCGCATCAATCTCCTGGCGGTAGTTGCGCTCGATTAGGTGCGCCACGATCATCCGCAGCTCCTTGAGCGCCTCCGGGTGAGCCTGGCGGCGGACGCGGCGGGCAAACAGCTCCAGCTGGCCAACCCGCAGAAACGACGGCGCCACCCGGGTTGTGATCGCCACCGGGTTATCCACCAGGATGTCGGGATCAAACGAGCTGGAGTTCGGCGTGTACCAGGGCCGGCGCACGGTTTCCGCTCGCGACACATAAAGCGTCAGCGAGCGGGAAGTTGGAACCCCCAAGGCATGCATGAATTCCTGCGCTAGAAACTCGCGCACGCTGGAGCGCAGCACGGCCCGGCCATCAGCGCCGCGGCAGTAGGGCGTTGGCCCACCGCCTTTGAGTTGCAGTTCCCAACGCCGGCCGTTAAATACTCCTTCGAACACGGAGATAGCCCGGCCGTCGCCGTAGCCATTGCCGGTGCCGAACGGGCACTGCTGAATGTATTCGGCTCCGTAGATAGAGAGGGCATAGCCCGTGGCCCAACCAAACGGTCGCATCGGCTCGCTGGCCGCCGTGATGTCGCCGCAGAACAGACGGCGGAAGCGGTCGTCGTGGGCCAGAGCCTCGCTCAGGCCCAGCTCATTAAAGAAAGTGCTGCTATGGGCCAGGTACTCCGGCGCTGGCAGCGGCGTGGGTGTTACCGGCACGTAATGGCCGGAGAACACCTGGCGGGGCTGGTGATCGTGGCCATCGGCGCTGGCCTGCGGATCCGCCTGCAAGGAATCCAGCAGCGAATAGTCGGCCCGTTGTGCGAACTCGGCAAACGTCGTTGTCGGCACTGTGCCCCGGCGCTGAAGTGATCATCCTGGCGAGCCCGCGAGGCCGTTGCTACGCTCCGGCAGATCAGGGGTATCAATGGGCTTCAAGCGCGTTCTCCTCAAGCTCAGCGGCGAAGCGCTGATGGGTGAGCAGGGCTATGGCATCGATCCTGAGATCGTGCAGTCGATTGCCTCCGATGTGGCTGCCTGCGTTGCCGGTGGCACCCAGCTGGCGATTGTGGTGGGAGGTGGCAACATCTTCCGCGGTCTGAAGGGATCGGCAGCTGGCATGGACCGGGCCACGGCCGACTACGTCGGCATGCTGGCCACGGTGATGAATGCCATCACCCTTCAAGACGGCCTGGAGAGGGCAGGTGTGCCCACCCGGGTACAGAGCGCCATCTCCATGCAGGAGGTGGCCGAGCCCTACATCCGCCGTAAGGCGATCCGCCACATGGAAAAGGGCCGGGTGGTGATCTTCGCCGCCGGCACCGGCAATCCCTTTTTCACCACAGACACCACCGCCGCCCTGCGGGCTGCGGAAATTGGTGCTGATGTGGTGTTCAAAGCCACCAAGGTTGATGGGGTCTACAACAAAGACCCCAACAAGTACGCCGATGCGGTGCGCTTCGAGAGTCTCTCCTTCCTGGAGGTGCTCAGCTCCGAGCTTGAGGTGATGGACGGCACCGCCATTGCCCTCTGCAAGGACAACTCCATCCCGATTGTGGTTTTTGACCTGTTCGGCCCCGGCAACATCGGCCGCGCCGTGGCCGGAGACCCGATCGGCACCCGTATTCACCCCTGACGCCAGCCATGGATTTAGAAGCCAGCATGCGCAAGTCGTTGGAATCGACCCAGCGCACCTTCAACACCATCCGCACCGGTCGGGCTAACCCCTCCCTGCTCGACAAGATTTCCGTGGAGTATTACGGCGCTGAAACACCGCTGAAATCACTTGCCACCATTTCCACCCCCGATTCCCAGACGATTCAAATCCAGCCCTTTGATGGCGGTTCGATGGGCCTGATCGAAAAGGCCATTTCGATGAGTGACCTGGGCCTCACCTGCAACAACGACGGCAAGGTGATCCGCATCAACATCCCACCCCTCACCGAAGAGCGCCGTAAGGATTTCTGCAAGCTGGCTGCTAAATACGCAGAGGAGGGCAAGGTTGCCCTGCGCAACGTGCGCCGTGACGCGATCGATAAGGTGAAAAAGCAGGAGAAAGACGGCGATTTCTCCGAAGACCAGAGCCGCGACGAGCAGGAGAAGGTGCAGAAGCTCACCGATAAGTTCATTGCTGAACTTGAGAAACATCTGGCCGCTAAGGAAGCTGACATCCTCAAGGTGTGACCAGCTCGCCATACGGCCTAGCTGATGTGGTGGTGGTAGGCGCAGGCGCGGCCGGCGGCGCTGCTGCTTTCCAGCTTGCCCATCGGGGCTTGAAGGTGCTGCTGCTCGACAGGGCCAGCTTTCCCCGCTCCAAGCCCTGCGGAGGCGGCATGGCGGCCTCGATGCAGGCGCTGTTTCCCTTCGATCTCAGCCCTGCCGTCGATTCGGTGATTGACCAGGTGCGCTTCACCTGGTGCTTCGGAGATCCGGTCACTGCTGTGCTACCCGGCGATTCGCCCTTCTGGATCGTGCGCCGCTCCGTGCTCGATGCTTATTTGGTGGAGCAGTCTCAAGCCGCCGGAGCCACCTTTCTTACTGGGGTGACGGTAGAGAGCCTGCAGCGCTCAGGGGATTGCTGGCAGCTGCTGGCCCGTGGTCTAGATGGGAATCCGCTGCAGCTTCAGGCCCGGGCCGTGGTCATCGCCGATGGCTCCTGCTCCCAGTTGGCGGCCCGCCATGGCCTCGGTCCAAGCCAGCCCCGCTATGCCGAGACGGTGTCGGTGGAGGTGGACTGTGCGGTGAGCGATCCCAGTACCGCCAGGTTTGAATTTGGTCTGGTGCGCCAAGGCTTTTGCTGGACCTTCCCCCGCAAGGGGGGCTACAGCATTGGCGTGGGCACCTTCATTGGCCGTGATCCCGCTAATGCCCAGGCGGTGCTCAGTCAGCTGCTGCCAAGCCTCGGCCTGCCGCCGCAGGCCGGCCAGCGCCAGCCAGGCCGCCTACGCATCTGGAATGGTCACCACCCCTTGCATGGCCAGGGTGCTAATGCCGGTCTGGTGGTGGTGGGCGATGCCGCCTCCCTTTGCGACCCCTTCCTGGCTGAGGGGATTAGGCCCGCTTTAATCAGTGGCTGCCGGGCTGCCGAAGCTCTGCTTCCCTGGCTGGCCGGCGATGGCGAGGCCCTGGTGGGTTACACCAAGCGCATGCGGATTGAGTGGGGCAACTCGATGGCCTGGGGCAAGCGGATCGCCCAGGTCTTCTACCGGCTGCCGCGGGTGGGATATGAGCTCGGTGTTAAGCGACCCACCGCTCCCCAGCGGATTGCTCAAATCCTCTCCGGTGAGATGGGCTACGGCGATATCGCCCAGCGGGTGATCCGGCGGCTGTTGTTTCAGCGCAGTTGAAAGCCGGGCCTAGATCTTGGTGCAGTCCTTGAGTTGGCGCAAGCGCTGATCGATTGATCCCAGCAACTCAATGGCAAACATCGGCGATTCCTGCACGGCAAACAAAAATTTCTCCCGGTTCATTACCAGCACCTTGCAGGGGGTCAGGGCCGTGGCGTTGCCGTAGCGACGGTGATCACTGGTCACCAGGGCCCCGGCCCCAAACACATCGCCCGCATTGATTTGTTCGTGACCTTGATCGCCGTTCCAGCTGAGCTGGACCGATCCTTCCAGCAGGCCAAACATGCAATCGCCGGGTTCGCCAGAACTGAAAATCAGTTCGCCAGGTTCAAGGCTGACCACCTCACCATTACTGGCCAAGGCGCGCATGGTGTCGAGGGCGTTCACTAGGTCACTATCCAGTACTTAATAGTCAGTGTGGCCCACCTCGGTTAAGCCTGGTTCAAGCCTGATCCCACAAGGGCAGCCCCTCCTTCCAGTTCGGCTAGGCGGTGGGCCAGCTGGGCCTCCAGGGTTTCGATCGCCTTGCAGAAACCGCGGATGCCCTCATCGAGTTTCTCGGTGGCCATTGGATCGGCGGCCAGCATCTGGCGGAAATGATCTTCGTCGAGGTGGATCTGGGCCTCGGTGGGGGCGGGGTCGAAGGCGTTGAGCTTGCGCTCTAGCTCACCATCGGTGTGGCGCAGCTGATCAAGCAGGGCCGGCGAAATCGTCAACAGGTCGCAACCCGCCAGCTCGATGATCTCTTCAATATTGCGGAAGCTGGCCCCCATTACCTCGGTTTTATAGCCGTAGGTCTTGAAGTAGTTGAAGATTTGCGTCACGGAAATCACGCCAGGATCCTCCGGGCCGGGATAGCCGTCGCGGCCGCTGCTCTTTTTGTACCAATCGAGGATCCGCCCCACAAAGGGAGAGATCAAGGTGATGCCGGCCTCGGCGCAGGCCACGGCCTGGGCAAACCCAAACAGAAGCGTCAAGTTGCAGTGGATGCCCTCGCGCTCCAGTTGCTCAGCGGCGCGGATGCCTTCCCAGGTGGAGGCCACCTTGATCAGTACCCGGTCGTTGCTGATGCCGGCCTGGTTGTAGAGGCCTATGAGTTTGCGGGCCTTGGTGATCGTTGCCTCGGTGTCGTAGCTGAGGCGAGCGTCAACTTCGGTCGAAACACGGCCGGGCACGATTTTGAGTATTTCCTTGCCGAAGGTGATGCAGATTTCATCGAGGGCTTCGCGCACCACCGCATCGGCGCCGGCATCGGCACCCATCACCTGGCGCGACTCCTGCAGGGAGCGGTCGATCAGGTTTTGGTAGGTGGGGATCTGGGCTGCAGCCAGGATCAGGGACGGGTTGGTGGTGGCATCGCGGGGCGTGAACTGCTTGATCGCGTCGATGTCACCGGTATCGGCCACCACCACAGTCATGGCGGCGAGTTGGTCGAGCAGGTTGGCCATTGGCTGGATGAGGGAGGCAGATGGCGAGGCATCGGCTCTGATCACATACACGCTAGCCAGTGCTTTCGGGTTAACCCAGCGGCGACGCCGTTCCTTGAGGGAACGGCCACAGGCGATCAGGAGCGGGGTTTAGCGACTGCCTTCTGCAGCTCCTTGGGGCGGGAAGGGGGAATGCGCTCCAGCACCAGCAGGGCATCGATGATCTGGCGTGCTACTGGAGCTGCCACCGTCGAGCCGTAGGTATTGCCGCCCTTGGGCTCATCCACCACCACCAGCACCACGTAGCGGGGATCGTCGATAGGCAGGTGGCCCACAAAGCTGGTGATCAGGGCCCCCGGGATGTAGACACCCCGCTCTGCCTTCTGGGCGGTGCCGGTTTTGCCGCCGATTCGGTAGCCGGGTACCTTCATGCCCAGGCCCCTGCTGTTGTCGACCACCGATTCCATCCAAGCCATCACAGTCTTGGTGACGCTGGGATCGAGCACCTGAAGGCCACTGCCGCCAGGCGCGCTGGCTAGGGCATCGCCGGAGCGCAGGCCGCGGGTGATGTGCGGGCTAACCAAACGGCCGCCATTGGCCAGCATGGCGTGCAATTGCAGCAACTTCAGCGGGGTGAGGGAAAAGCCCTGGCCAAAGGCAGCAACAGCCGGTTCGATCGCCTGGTCAGTGAATTGCTTGCGCGTCTTGAGTTCGCCTGCCACCGCCCCGGGCAGGTCGGTATCGGGGGTTTCGTCGATCCCCATCGTGCGCAGCCAGTACCAGAAGCGATCGCGCTTCACCTGGGCCATGGCCTTCACCATGCCGACGTTGCTCGACACCTGCAAAACGGTGGGGAAATCGATCAGGCCGTTAGCCCGTTTGTCGTGGTTGAAGATCGGCCAACCGCCGATACTGAGTTGGCCCGTATCGGCAATGTGACCGTTTGCCTCAATGGCTTTTTCCTGCAGGGCCACCGCCAGGTTGATCGGCTTAAAGGTGGAGCCAGGTTCGTAGAGGTCTTGGACAGACCATTCGCGGAACAGTCCCGGATTGAAGTTCCAGAATTTGTTGGGGTCATAAGTGGGTGTGGAAGCCAGCGCCAGCATTTCGCCATTGCGCACGTCCATCACCAGCGCGACGCCGCGCTTGGCATTCCACTTCTTCACCTGCTTGGAAAGGGACTGCATCGCCACCTGTTGCAGACGGGCATCAAGGGTTAGCTGCAGGCGCAGGTCGTCGCCGTAGAGGGAGCCGGCCGTCAGGCCGGCGGGAAGGGGGGTGCCATCGGCGCCGCGGCGCATTTGCACGGTGGTCTCCTGGCGCTTGAGATCACTGTTTCGGCTCTGCTCCAGGCCAGCCTGGGGAACGCGCTCCAGGTTGAGGAAGCCCACCACGTTGGCAAACAGGGAACCCTGGGGATAAATCCGGTGCGGATAGGCCTCCAGGTCGAGCCCACTAATGCCCAGCTGCCGCACCCGTTCAGCGGTTTCGGGGTCGAGGTCGGTGCGCAGCTTCACGCCGCTGGACCGGCCAGCCATGGTGTCGAGCAGGGCTGGCTTGGGCAGGGCCAGCACTGCCGCAACCTTGCCGGCCACCTCATCGGCCGTGCGGATTTTCTGGGGGTCGTCGCCTGGAAAGTTGAAGTAGCGGGGGTGGGCCCAGAGCGTGAAGCGCTGCTCGTCCAGGGCAACTAGGCGACCATTGCGATCGACGATCGTGCGTCGCTTGCCGATCGGCTTGGTGGTTTGGGTCTGGATGGCATGGGCCCTGGTTTGCAGGTTGGTGGCATCCACCACCTGGAGCCAAGCCAAACGACCAGCCAGGCCGATCAGACCAGCACAAAGCAAGCCATAAACAGCCAGCAGGCGTCCAGCGGGTACCGGTTGGATGGCCACGACCCGTTGCTGGGAGCTGCGAGGAGTCCGTATCGGACCGCGCTGACTGCTGCTCTTCATCGAGGTGTCGCCATCAATAACCAGTCCGGATCTGGCGCAGGGGCAAGCTGCCCAGCAGTGGCAAGCCGGTGGCACCCGAGGCAACGGTGGGTGCAGGCAGATAGATGAGTTTCTCGCTGCTGGTGGGCACCAGCAAGCCAGGACGTTTTACGGCGCCAAGGTGGTGTTGTTCCAGCAGCGCTGCTGATTCCTGCAGCTTGTGCTCCAGCACCTGGGAAGACTCCAGCTGCTGGTAGCTGACACCCCATCGGTTTTGCCAGTGCAGGGTTAAGGCACTAAGGGCAAGCATGCAGATTCCCAACCCTGCCAGGGTGCCATCGGTGACCCGGTGCAGGTTGGAGATCCAAGGCGCGCGGCGCTCAAGTTTGTGGCCGGAGAGCGAACCCTGAATCAGATTCAGGGTTTGTTTCGGCAGCTTGCGGCTGGAGTTTGTCATTGCAGTCACGCTGCGATCTGGAGCCTGCCGTGGCGAGATGGAGGCGACCAAAGGAACGGTAAGCGCACTGCGCGATTGAACCATCCTTGGTGCCAGCCAGCAAGGGCTGGCAGTCGCTCAGCCAGCAAGTAACAACAAATTGGCAAAGGTGAGGCCATTCCAGAGGCTGTGCATCAGCACGCTGGGCCCGAGTCGTCCGCTCTGAAGCCGGAGCCAGCCGAGCCCCAGCCCCAGCACGAATAAAGGTGCCAGTTCCCCCAGGCTGAGGTGGGCGATGCCGAAAAGCAGGGCACTAACCACCACGGCAGCCAGCCCGCCCCAGCGCTGGGCCAGCACAGGCAGCAGCACCCCACGAAACAAGGTTTCCTCAAACAGGGGGGCCAGCACTAGGGCTGTGAAGGCGAAACAAAGCAGGGCAAGGGGATTGGCGCTGTTGAGCACGAGCTCAAGTAGGGGATTGCTGCCCCCTGGATCGCCCACCAACCGTTCCAACACCCATCCGACTAAGGCCACCAGGGGCAGCACCAGCAATACCTGCACAAAAGCCCGGCGCAGCGCGCTGGCCAAGGGTCGCCAGTGCCACTGCAACCAGCCCCCCTGGGGCCTCGGAGCATGGGGGCGCAGCTGGCTCCACAAAAGGACCAGGGGCGCCGCCATCAGGCCGCTATAGAGCCCCAACACCAGCAATCCTTGCTGCAGGGCCGGCTGGCTGGCCAAAGGTTTGAGCAGCCCCTGCAGCAGTGGAGCCAGCAGCAAGGGCATCACCAGCTCCCCCAACACCACGAACCCGCCAGCGATCAGCAGGGTGACCTCCGCCAGGGTGAGGGGCGGGCCCACCAACGGGGCCGGCGGGGCTGCCTTGCCGCGCCAGCGCAGCCAAAGCTCACGCAACAGCAGGGCGGAACCCAGCAGCAGCAGCAGCACCGGCACCATCGTGGTTCCGAGCAGGCGCAGCACAGCTGCCTGCTGGGCGGGTCGATTTTCACAAGCCGCCAATGGGCCACCCAAGGCCTGGCAGATCAGTTGGCGGCTTAGGGGAGACAGGCCCCAACCCTCTAGCAGTGGCTCCAGGGTTGCGAACTCAAGCTCGGCAGGATCCGCGCCGGATGCCGTTTCCATTAGGGCCTTCAGCAGGAGGCGCTGCTCAGGAGGCACTTGCTGGTTTAGTTCCTGCAACCGCTGGCGAGCCGCAGCCCCCTGGCCGGCCTGACGCTCCAGCAAGGCCAGCTGTAATTGTTGCTGCGCTGCTGGCGGCACGGGATCCTCGTCCACCTGTTTCTGCAAATCAAGGCGCAGGGCCTCGAGGGGCTGGGCCCCGGTGAGGGCTTGGCGCAGGCCAGCTGGCAGTGCTGGTGCTGCCAGGGCCGTCAGCTCCTGTTGCCGCAGTTCCAGGGAATTGCCCACAGAGGGCCGCTGCAGGCTGTCAACCAAGCCAAAGATCCAAAGCAGGCCACTGAGCACCAGGCTCAGCAGAGCAAGTCCATTGGTCCATCCAGAGCTTTGGCGGGGTTGCGGGGGGGGACTGGCGTTCAAACGCAGGCCCTCCAGGGCGCACCAATGGGGGGATTCTGGCCCGCACCCCTCCCATACGATGGTTCCAGAGCAGCTTCGAGACCGTGCCCCTTCGGATTGTGTTGGTGCGTCATGGGTTGAGCAGCTTCAATGTGGAGCATCGAATCCAGGGCCGCGACGACCTTTCGAGCCTTACGGCAAGCGGCCAGAGCCAGGCCTGTGCCACAGGAGCAGCCCTGCGTGATCTATACCTCGGCGCTGCCTATTGCTCGCCTTTACGCCGGGCTGCCGACACCGCCCGACTGCTGCTGGCAGAGCAGGGCCAGGGCCTGGTTGCAAAACAGGAGGAAGGGCTGCTGGAAATTGATCTGGCTCCCTGGAGCGGTCTGCTGCGAGAGGAGTTGCGGGAGCGCTATCCCGAGCAGGAGCAGCAGTGGCGCCAGGCCCCGGAACTGCTCGAGCTGCAGCGCCCCGATGGCAGCCCCTATCTGCCACTGCAGGAGCTGATCGACCAGGCCCGGCAGTTCCGCCATTTGCTGCTGGAGCGCCACGCCGCCGCGCTTATTGACGATCAGGCGCCTCCCCAGACCGTGCTGGTGGTGGCCCATAACGCCATCTTGCGTTGCCTATTGCTTGCCCTGCTGCAGCTACCACTCAGCGGCTTCCGCCGGCTGCGGGTCGACAACTGTTCCATCTCTGTGCTGAATGTCAGCAAGGGCGGCGTCCAGGTGGAGTCGCTCAATGGGGTGGCCCACCTTGGTGAGCCCCTGCCCCCTAAAGCTTCAGGCGCCCGACTGCTATTGGTGCGTCACGGCGAAACCGACTGGAATCGAGAGGGTCGCTTTCAGGGCCAGATCGACATTCCCCTCAATGCCAACGGACGCTCCCAGGCAGAGGCCGCTGGCAGCTTTCTCACCCCGGTGAGCATCGATCGCGCTTACACCAGCTGCATGGCCAGGCCGCGCCAGACGGCTGAGGCAATCCTCAATAGCCATCCTGGTGTGCCCCTCACCAGCAGCACCGGCCTGGTGGAGATCGGCCACGGCCTCTGGGAGGGCTGCTTGGAGCAGGAGATCGCCGCAGGTTGGCCCCAGCTGCTGGCCGATTGGAAGCGGGCACCCCACACCGTGCAGATGCCTGAGGGGGAAACTCTCCAGGAGGTATGGGACCGTTCCCTGGCGACCTGGGGACGAATAGCTGCCAACCTCCGCGCCGATGAAACGGCCTTGGTTGTGGCCCACGACGCGGTCAACAAGACCATCCTGTGCGGGCTGCTGGGCCTGCAACCCGCCGACATCTGGGCGATCAAGCAGGGCAATGGCGGTGTAACGGTGATTGATTACCCGGAGGGTCCAGCTGGCCGTCCGGTGGTGGCCGCCATGAACCTCACCCAGCATCTTGGAGGCGTGTTGGATCGCACCGCCGCCGGTGCCCTCTGAGTATTGACTCGCCCCCTCTGGCTTCACCAGGTTCAGCTGCTCATCGGTCCGCACCAGCCGATCACTAGGGCAGATGCCCTGATCGATAGTGGTGGCGAGCTGCTCCTCTGGGGCGAAGGCGCCAGTCAACGCGCCCAGGCCCTCGGCCTCAGCCCCACCGACGCCCATTCCTGGCTGCTGGCCCCGGTGCTGGTTGACCCCCACAGCGTGCTGGAGCAACCTTGCGGCGGGCGGGCGGAAGACCTTGCCAGCCTTGCCGCCGCCGCTGCTGCTGGCGGCTACGGCAGCGTGGCCTTGTTGCCCTGGGCCACGCCCTGGCGCGATCGACCGGAGCGGCTTGGCTTGGCTTGGGCTGAGCCGATGCAATTAATGCTTTGGGGCAGTTTCAGTTTGGAGGGTGCCGACCAGGAGCTGGCCCCCCACGCCGATCAAATAGCTGCCGGTGCCATTGGCCTGGCCTGCGCTGATCTGCAGCCACCCCTGGCTTTGCTGGAGCGGGGCCTGCTGCTGGCGGAGATGGGCAACCGGCCCGTGCTGGTGGCCCCACGGGATGCCAGCCTCAGCGGCGCCGGCTTCGTGCGCGAGGGGGTGGAAGCGCTGCGGGCCGGCTGGCTCCCCGATCCGGAGTTGAGCGAAACCCTGCCGCTGCAAAGCCTGCTCAGCCTGGCCCAGGCACGTCCCGAAGTGGCGCTGCGGCTGATGAATCTCTCCACAGCCGCTGGGGTGGATCTGTTGGCCCTTGCCCCCAGGCGGCCCTTGGCCAGCGTCAGCTGGTGGCACCTGCTAGCTGATAGCGGCAATCTCCACCCCACCGAGGTGGGCTGGCGGCTGCGGCCCAGCCTGGGAACTCCGACTGATCGCCTAGGCCTGATTGCTGGCCTAGAGCAGCGGTTGCTCACCGCCGTAGCAGTGCACCACCTGCCGCTCGATGCGGAAGAGCAGCTGCTTCCCCTCGATCAGCGGCGGGCCGGAGTGGCCGGCCATGGCGCCCGCCATGGGCTTGTGCTGCCGCTGTTGTGGCAAGAGCTGGTTCAGCGCCGCGGCTGGAGCGTGGAGCTGCTCTGGCAGGCCCTGAGCTGGGGAGGCTCAGAGTTGCTGGGGCTGCCCCCCGAGCAGTTGAGCCAGGGCACTCGCCGCTGGCTGTTGTTCGACCCCCAGCATCCCTGGCGCTGGGAGCGGGGTGAATCCTTGTCGATGGCAGCCAACCAGCCCCAGTGGGGCCAGGCCCTCTGCGGAGCTGTGCGAGCTACCGGCCTGCAGCCGGCTGGTCGCTGGAGCTTGTAACGCCCAGGGCACCGGTTTGGTTGAAGGGGTAAAAACGCCAGAAAGCCCGCCCGATGATTTCGCTCTGGGGCAGGAAGGCTCCCCCTGGCCAGAAGCGGCCATCCCAGCTGTTGGACCGGTTGTCACCCAGGGTGAGCACATGGCCTGCAGGAACAACGGCGTTCAGGGTTCGGCATGGCCCCATACCCTGACTATCTACGGGGCAATCGCCATTGACGTAGGGCTCCGCCAGTCGCTCGCCATTGATGAACACATGACCGCGAGGATCGACTACGACCCGCTCTCCTGGCAGGGCTACAACCCGCTTGATGTAGGCGTCGCAGGCGGGATTGGCTACCCCCGGCAAGCTGCCCAAAAGCGGCAGATTCACCAGCAAGCAGCGCAGGGGATTGGAGCTTGATCCAGCTGCCAACACCGGGTCAAAGTGGTGGGGCGAATGGAATACGACGATCTCGCCTCTACGGGGGGCACGCTGGCGATAGCTCAGCTTTTCCACCAGCAGGCGATCCTGAAGCTGCAGCCCTGGCAGCATCGAACCCGAGGGGATGTAGCGAGCCTCCACCAGAAACTGGCGAATCCCCAGGGCTACCGCCAGGGTGACCAGGACGCTGCGCCAAAAGGCCCAGGGGCTCTCCTGGGGCGGCTGTTCATGGTGTGATGGGGAAGGGCTCAAGACCTCAGATCTCCTTTGTTCAGGTTTGTCGAACCGGACACGGCAGATTAGGCACAACAACCAACCCGCCAAGGCCTATGGCGTCCCCTCGCTGGCAAGAGCGCACTCAGCCGTCATCGGCCGAGCCAGCGGGCCGTTGGGCCTTGGGCTGGGACCGCTTTGTGGCGGTGTGGGCCAGCATCAACCTGCTGTGGGTGGCCTTCGACATCACCTACGTGCCGCTGCGCACCTTCTGGCTGCAGCGCAATCTCTACCCAATCCCCTCGGTGCCCCTGGTGGTGCCCCTCACCGTTATCCCGGATGTCACCCCCCTGGTGGATCCGATCAAGGGGATAGAGCCCCACCGGGAAACCCAGGCCTACCTGGAGCAATTTCGCCAACTCGATGGGGCCCTGCTGGTTCTGCCGGCCGGCCAGGCCCCCCAGCCCAGCCAGGTGGCCCTGCTCAATCGTCAGGCCCAACTGACCGACCAGCTGATCGACGGCAATCCCTTCCTGGCCTCCGATGCCTCCGGAACGCTGGAGAAGATCAAAAATAGGCTGCGACAGCGGGCCGACCGCGATTCCGCCCGTCAGGCCTCCAGCCTGTTGCTTAGTCCGGCCTGGATACGTGCCAAGGGCTGGAGACAGGAACGGCTCTTCTGGAACGATCAGGTGCTGCCGCTGGTGGCCACCAACTACTGGCGCTCAATAGACGAAAACGGCCGCCCCACCGATCATTTCTGGCGAATTGACCTGCTTCTGTTCCAGAGCGTCTTCGCCCTGGACATCCTGCTGCGGCTGATCCGCTTAAGGCGCCGGCTACCTGGACTCAGCTGGAGTGATGCCCTGTTGCGCCGCTGGAGCGACTTACCCCTGCTACTGCCCTTCTGGCGCTGGTTGCGGCTGGTACCTGTACTGGAGCGTCTTCAGACCTCCGGCCTGGTCAATTTCGAGCCGCTGCGGGCCGTGGTGAGCCGAGGGGTTGTGGCGCTGCTGGCGGTTGAGCTGTTTGAAGTGCTGTCGCTGCAGATCCTTGATGGCACTCAGGGGTTGATTCGTTCGCGGCGCTGGCCCCAGCGGTTTCGCGCCCTGCGCAGCCATCAGAGCGTGGCCAACAGCAGTGACGAGCGGGCGCTGGTTGAGCTGGTGCGGATCTGGGCGCCGCTGCTGCTTAGCCGGGTGGCCCCGAAGCTCGCGCCGGAGCTGCAGGGTTTGCTGGGATACAGCCTGCGCCAAAGCCTCGACCGCACCGTTGTGCCTGCGCCGCTGCGCCAGTTGCAGCCGCTGCTGCAAGTAGAGACCGGCATCAGTCGCCAACTGGCGAGCGGCATGGTCGACAGCCTGCTTGAGCTCTCCCGCAGCACCGGCAACCAGCTTTCCCGCCGCGACGACGTGCAATTGGAGCTGTTGCAGCGCTTCATCGACCGCTTCTGGGAAGAATTGGCCGCCGCCCTTGAGAGCGGGCCGGCCCTGGAGCGCTCCCAGGAGCTGCTCTGCGCCTTGATCGATGGCGCTAAGGGCACCTACCTCAGTCAGATCAACCGAGCCGGCATCGAAGCTCTGATCCAGGAGCTCGACCAATTGATGACCGCCCCTGGCCCCGCTAGCCCAGAAGATCCAGCCACTCCGGCTCCTTGAAGCCTGTGAGCATGCGTCCGTTGGCGGCGATCAGCAAAGGGCGCTTAATCAATTTGCCGTCAGCGGCCAGTGCTGCTAGGGCCGCCTGGTCGTCCATGGCTTGCACCGCGGCCGCTCCCAAGGCGCGATAGCTCTGTCCGCTCGTGTTGAACAAGCGCTTACGCCCCAGCTGGGCCAAGGCCTGCTCTAGTTCGTTAATGCTGGGCGGCTGCTTGGTGATGTCCAGCGTTTCGGCAGCCAGGTGACGGGCCGTCAACCAGGCGATGGCCTTGCGGCAGGTACTGCAACTGGAGTAGCTGTAAAGCTTCATCCGGAGCCAGCGTCGGAGAGGTAGGCGCCTATTTGATGCCGATTAGGGATTTAAGGGCGCCCACCAAGCTGTTGGAGCCTTGGCCAACAGCGTTGGTCGGTTTGGTGCGCACGGTGACATCGCCGTTGACGCTGGTGCGGCAGCTAAGACGGAAATTGGCGGGACGATCGGAGAGGTAGACCTCCTCGACATCACTGCGGGGGGAGAGGTTCTGTATGCCCTCCAGCACCTCCATAACGCAGGTGCCGCACTGGCCGATACCACCGCAGTTGTTGACGTTATTAAGGCCTTTGTAAGGGTTGATGCCCGCATCCAGGGCAGCCTTGCGGAGATTGGCACCTTCGATGCAACCGACCGTCTGGCCTTCCTGTTCGAAACGGATGGTGGGCACGGTCGAGCTGGGTGAATGGTCAGTGACCAACTTAGTTCACGCCCGCCCCCATGCCTAACATTTGAGCCTTCGCGAGTGAGCTGTGTCAGCGCCCCTCGGTTACGACTTGCCTCTTGGGTACGACCTGCCTCTTGGTTACGACTTAATTGTGCAGCAGCTGATTCCTGGGTACGCCAGCCTGGCTCGTCTGGCGGTTTCCTTGCTTGCTGTCTCTCCCCGGGCTGGCAGCGCCGGAGCGGCCGTGCTCGTAGCGGGATGCGGCACCGGAGCAGAGCTGGTGGAGGCAAGGGCCCAGCGCCCAGACTGGCAGCTCACCGCAATCGATCCCTCAGCCGAAATGCTGGCTGCGGCCCAACAGCGTCTTGGTGTCGAGTCGATCAGCTGGCGTCAAACCTCGGTTGAGGAGCTGAACGCCGACGGCTGTTTCGCCGGGGCCCTGTCCGTGCTTGTGCTGCAGTCGTTGCCGGACGATGGCAGCAAGCTTGCATTTCTTACGGCCTTGGCTAGCAGCTTGGAGCCTGGTGGCCAATTAGTGCTCGTTGATTTAATGGCGCCGGAGCGGTCACCTTTGCAGGGCCAAGTGGAGGCTGCCTGGATGGGCTTCCAACGGGCCAGTGGCCTGGACGCCGATCCGCACGACTTAGCACCACTTACCCAAGGCCTTCATCCCATCGGCGAAGCGCGGTTAACGGCTCTCGTTAATGCTGCTGGCTTTGGAGATCCTGCCCGGATATTTCAGGCTCTCAGCTACGAGGGATTTCTGCTGCAGCGCCGCCCCTGAACCATCGAAGCTCGGTGTTGGGTTGGGGAAGGACCGACCTGAGACCACCATGGCCAGTGGCACCACTGCCGTGGTGAGGGCAATCAGGCTTCCCAGCAGGCCAGAAAGAGCTTGTGGGCCTTGACTATAAGGATCATCCCCCTCCTCGCCAAGCTCACTTTGGAGTTCACTCGCTTCGGTCAGTTCGGCAGGGGTGGTTGGTTGGGAATCTCGGGGAACAGAGTCCATAACAGTCGGAAATGGCACATAAATGCACCACCTCCATGTAAAAAACCAAAGAACTAGCTTAATTCTGGCACTACTGATCTCGGTTTGGGGCTTGATTCGGTCCGGATTTACTAAACAAGTTGTGCTTGCCGTCAGGCGGCAGGACGGGCGCCTTGGTCGTGTTGATCACGCCGGGCACTCAAGTCTGCGGGGCGGCTATCAAGATGGTCCAGGTGCAGGCGGATGGATCTCAGCTCGTCGAGGATTGCTCCGAGCAATTGCTGGGTCGCCGTGGAGGGTGAGTTGAGTACCTCCACCGTCACCTCCTTGATCCGCAACACGTCGCGGGCGAAGCGGGCCACCTCGTTGGGGTGGAACATCAGCGGATCCTTTTGATCGCTGCGGTACTCCGGATTCAACTTGCGGGGGTTGAAGGGCGGATTGAGGTTGCGAGGATCAGTATTGGTATAGCGATATACCGATGCCCGCGACCGATTAAGAGCCCTCTGTACCTCATCAATACCGATCAGCCCTTCTGGGACCTCTCTGGAAGTTGTATCAACAGGCTCGGATTGATGAACAAGCCCAGTAGGCAAACCGATTGCCCCAAACCCATTTGAAGAATCGGGATAGGGGGGCATGAGACAGCTCTTGGACTAACTGGATCGGACGGTGAACCTAGCAGGGGTTCTGGCAACTATCAGCGATGTTCACCCCCATACCTGCTCCCCTGGCTGGGTCTCGGTGATAGGTTCCGCCCTCTGTGAACGACCTTGCCATGCGCGTCTCCCGCCTGATGCTGGTGACGCTCCGCGACGATCCGTCGGAGGCTGAGATTCCATCTCACAAGTTGCTGCTTCGCGCTGGCTATATCCGCCGGGTGGCCTCGGGCATCTACGCCTATCTCCCCTTGATGTGGCGGGTGCTGCAGAAGGTTTCGCGGGTGGTGCGTGAGGAGATGGACGGCACCGGCGCCCTCGAAACCCTGTTGCCCCAGCTGCAGCCTGCCGAGCTATGGCAGCGCAGCGGCCGTTGGGCTGGCTACACGGCAGGTGAGGGAATCATGTTCTCCCTGGAGGATCGACAGGGACGTGAACTGGGCCTTGGCCCTACCCATGAGGAGGTGATCACATATCTGGCCGCCGATCTGTTGCGTTCTTACAGGCAGTTGCCAGTCAATTTGTATCAGATACAGAACAAGTTCCGCGATGAAATTCGTCCCCGCTTCGGATTAATGCGTGGTCGCGAATTCATCATGAAAGATGCCTACTCATTTCATGCCAATGAGGAGTCGCTACGGCAAACCTACGCCGCCATGGATGGCGCTTACAGACGCATCTTTGCCCGCTGCGGATTGAGAGCCGTTGCAGTAGAGGCCGACAGCGGGGCGATCGGTGGATCGGCCAGTCAGGAATTCATGGTTACGGCTGAGGCCGGTGAGGACCTGATCTTGGCTAGTGCCGATGGGGCCTATGCCGCCAATCAGGAGCGGGCCGTTTCGTTAGCAGCTGAGCCCATCGCCCTGCCTGGTGGATCGCGCGCTGGCGGTCAGGGTGAACTTTTAGCCACACCTGGCCAAAGCACTATCCATGACCTCTGCGCCGGCCATGGCATTGAGCCCTGCCAAACCGTAAAAGTATTGATGTTGTTGGCTCGCTTTGAAGATCAAAGCGCCCAGCCCCTGCTGGTGAGCCTGCGGGGTGATCAACAACTCAACGACGTGAAATTGGCCAATGCAGTTACGGCCCGCTGCTCAGCGGAGCACGGGGCCCTGCTGGACATCGCCCCAATCACTGCTGAGTCCGTGGCCAGCGAAGGGCTGCTACCGATGCCCTTTGGCTTTATGGGTCCCCAGCTCGCCGATGAGCGGCTCGCCGATGCCAGTCACTGGCTCAAGCGCTTCTTGCGACTGGCTGACAGCTCCGCCGCCGAGCTCAGCTCCTTTGTGTGCGGTGCCAACACCGCCGATACCCACCTCGTAGGTGCGGCCTGGAGTGCCCTCTGCCCCTGCCCGGAGAGCCTTGATCTACGGGCCGCCCAACCAGGTGATCGCTGCCAACACGACCCTTCCCAACAATTGCAGGCCAGTCGGGGCATCGAGGTGGGACACATCTTTCAGTTGGGCCGCAAATACTCAGAAGCCCTAGAGGCCCGCTTCACCAATGAGAGCGGCACGGAAGAGGCCCTGTGGATGGGCTGTTACGGCATCGGTGTCTCGCGTTTGGCCCAGGCGGCGGTTGAGCAACATCACGATGGCAACGGCATCTGCTGGCCCGTATCGATTGCTCCCTTCGAAGTGATCGTGGTAGCGGCCAATTGGGCCGAATCCGAGCAGAGCAGTTTGGCCGAGCAGCTCTATCGGCGTCTGCAGGAAGCAGGTGTAGATGTATTGCTGGATGACCGCAGCGAGCGGGCTGGGGTGAAGTTTAAGGATGCCGATCTGATTGGTATTCCCTGGCGAGTAGTGGTGGGTCGCGGCGCGGCGGCTGGTTTGGTGGAGTTGGTGGAGCGCTCCAGCAACAGCAAGCGCGATCTGCCGGCCATTGAGCTGCTTGAGACCCTGCTGCCCAGCTTGGCTAGCCAGCGCATGGGCCTGCTTGTCTGAACGGCTCTAGAGGTGGCTTCTAGGATCGCCAGATTCGCATTTCACCCATGGCTGCTGCGCTCCCCACCTTCCGCCAGCGGCTGAAGGAGCTTTTTTCGCGTTTGGCCCTAGCGCTGGTGCTCTGCCTCAGCCTGATGCTCACTGCCTGTAGCTCTGCAAATACAGGTCTTTCGGGTAACTACGTCGAGGACACTGTGGCGGTGGCCGACAGCCTGCTGAGCACCATCGCTTTAGGGGCCGACGATCCTGCACGCGCTGAGGCAGAGATCGAAGCTCGCAGCCTGAGCAATGGCTACGTGGCCCGCTACCGCCCCCGCAGCTCGGTGAACGGCTTGGGCTCCTTCACCACCATGCTGACGGCCATCAACTCCATGGCTGGCCACTACACCAATTATCCCAATCGCCCGCTGCCGGAGGCGCTTAAGGAGCGGATCGCCAAGGAACTCAAGAAGGCTGAAACCAACGCGACCCGCGGCGCCTGAGGCCCTGCTCCTGGGCCGCCATCTTTGACGAACACCCCCCCGATCTGAGAAGCTCTGGCATTGTGCTCAGAAGCGGCTTCAGGCCGCTGTGTCCTTGGCCAACGTTGTCGTCATCGGTGCGCAGTGGGGTGACGAGGGGAAGGGCAAGATCACGGATCTTCTCAGCCGCTCTGCCGACGTTGTCGTGCGTTATCAGGGCGGGGTAAACGCCGGCCACACCATCGTTGTGGACGACAAGGTGCTCAAACTGCACCTGATCCCCTCCGGCATCCTTTATCCCGACACGATTTGCCTGATCGGCTCCGGCACCGTGGTGGATCCCAAGGTGATGCTTGGTGAGCTCGACATGCTCGCCACCTTCGGCATCGACATCAGCGGCTTGAAGCTGGCTTCTACGGCCCACGTCACCATGCCCTACCACCGCCTGCTGGATCAGGCGATGGAGCAGCGCCGCGGCGATCGCCGCATCGGCACCACTGGCCGAGGTATTGGTCCCACCTACGCAGACAAATCCGAGCGCAATGGCATCCGCATCCTGGACATCCTCGATGCGGATCGTCTGCGGGATCGCCTCGCCGGCCCCCTTGCCGAGAAGAACGAAATCCTGGTGAAGCTCTACGGCTTGGAGCCCCTGGATTTTGAAGAAGTGGTGGCCGAATACGTCGGCTACGGCAAGCGGCTAGCGCCCCATGTGGTCGATTGCACCCGCACCATTCACACCGCTGCGCGGGCTCGCCAAAACATCCTGTTTGAGGGTGCCCAGGGCACCTTGCTAGATCTCGATCACGGCACCTATCCCTATGTCACATCTTCAAACCCGGTGAGTGGCGGCGCCTGCATCGGAGCTGGGGTGGGACCCACCTTGATCGATCGAGTGATCGGTGTAGCCAAGGCGTACACCACTCGAGTAGGAGAGGGCCCCTTCCCCACCGAACTCCAGGGCAGCCTCAACGACCACCTCTGTGATCGGGGCGGTGAGTTTGGCACCACTACGGGGCGCCGCCGCCGTTGCGGTTGGTTTGATGGGGTGATCGGTCGCTATGCGGTTGAGGTCAATGGCCTCGATTGTCTGGCCATCACCAAGCTCGATGTGCTCGATGAGCTCGATGAGATTCAGGTGTGTGTTGCCTACGAACTAGATGGTGAGCGAATCGAGTATTTCCCGAGTAGCTCGGAGGATTTCGCTCGCTGCCAGCCGATCTATGAAACCCTGCCTGGCTGGCAAACCTCCACTGCTGACTGCCGCAGACTTGAGGAATTACCAGCCACAGCGATGAGCTATCTGCGTTTCCTTGCCGACTTGATGGAAGTGCCGATTGCCATTGTTTCCTTAGGCGCAAACCGCGATCAGACGATCGTGGTGGAAGATCCCATTCATGGTCCCAAGCGGGCCCTGCTCAGCACCTAATGGACCTGATGAACAAGAACTACGACGTCGTCGGCATTGGCAACGCCATCGTTGACGTGTTGGTGCAGGCCGACGACGACCTGCTCGACAACTTCGAACTCACCAAGGGCACCATGGCCTTGGTGGATGAGACCCAATCCGACCACCTCTACGCCAGCGTTGGTCCAGGGCTGGAAACCTCCGGCGGCTCCGCTGCCAACACCCTGGCCGGTGTGGCCCAGCTGGGCGGCCGGGCGGGATTTATCGGCAGGGTGCGCAACGACCAACTAGGGGGAATCTTTGCCCACGACATCCGTTCAGTTGGCGCTCGCTTTGACACTCCTGCTGCCACGGAGGGGCCCTCCACGGCCCGTTGCCTGATCTTGGTAACCCCTGACGCCCAGCGCACCATGTGCACCTACCTGGGTGCTTCGGTAGGGCTGGATCCAGCCGACCTAGACCTCGAGATGGTTGCCCAAGCCAAGGTGCTCTACCTAGAGGGTTACCTCTGGGACAGCGACGAGGCCAAGGCGGCCTTCATCGCTGCTGCCGAGGTGGCCCGCGCCCATGGCGGCGAGGTTGCTTTGAGCCTGTCAGATGCTTTTTGCGTTGAGCGTCACCGCGAAAGCTTCCAGGAGCTGGTAGATGGCCACGTCGACATCCTGTTTGCCAACGAGATGGAGATCACGGCTCTCTACAAGGCCAATAGTTTTGAAGAGGCCGCCGACCAGGTGCGGGGCCGCTGCAAGTTGGCGGCTCTCACCCGCAGTGAGCTGGGATCGGTAGTTCTCAATGGCGCCGGCACCCACAGCGTTGCCCCCTTCCAGCTTGGCCCCCTGCTGGACACAACCGGGGCGGGTGATCTCTACGCCGCTGGCTTCCTGCATGCCTACACCCAGGGCCAGGACGTTGAGGCCTGCGGACGACTGGGCTCCCTTTGTGCCGGTCAGGTCGTGACCCAGCTGGGCCCGCGGCCCCAGGGTTCACTCAAGCAGCTCGTGGCCCAGCACCTGGGCTAAGGCTCACTACGGCAGCACCAAAGCCTCCAGCAAATCGGCCTGGTTTAGGGCTACCACGCCGGCCGGCTCAGCTGGCCGGCCGATCAGCAATAGCTGGCGCCCTGGGCTGGCACAGAGTTGCTGCCAGAGCTGTTCAGTAGCCCCGCCCGACTGGCGTGCCAACACCGTGGTGATGCGCCAGCGGCGCATCAGAGCCCGCTCCACCTCGAGCCCGGAGCCTGGCCTGAGGCAAGCGACCTGATCGGCCGCCAAGCCAGCAGCCATGGCCTGCTGGAGGGAGCTGGGGCTTGGCAGCACCCGAGCAAAGTGCGTGGCGCCGGGGCTGCAGGCCAGCGCCAGGCTCAATTGGCGGGCACCGATTGCCAGCAGCAGGCAGTGGCCCTGCAGCGAATGGCTGCGCAAATCCTCCAAACCAGGCAGGATTTTTGCCTCCCCAGGCAAGGGTGGGCGTAGCAGCCGTAGCAGCCGCTGGCCGCGCTGCTTGCACGCGGCGGCGAGCTGGCGACTCACCAAACAGGCAAAGGGATGGCTGGCATCCACCACCACCGCATAGGGCCTGCCTATGGCCTCGGCGGCGGCCAGTTCTGCCCCAACCCCCTGCTCTCCATCGATGGCCCCGACGCGCAGGGTTAGCTCCGGATGGGGGCGATAGGCCAGCGCCGCTGCTGCACCAACAAGGCTCACGGTGAGCTGCCAGCCGCGCTGCAGCAGCCGCTCCGCCAAAACGGGACCCTCGCCGGTGCCGCCAATCAGCCACAGCCGGGGCGAAACCTGGTGCATGTCAGGTCGGTGCATCAGGATGGAATCCACCAATGGTTGCCGGCGAGTGAATCACTGTCTGCTCGAGGTTGAGGTGCTGGAAGCGCCTCAGGTGCGATACACCCAAGACAATCAGACGCCGGTAGCGGAGATGGCGGTCCAGATAGATGGGCTGCGCCCCGATGATCCCCCGGGTCAATTGAAGGTGGTCGGCTGGGGCAATTTGGCCCAGGAGCTCCAGAACCGGGTGCAGGTTGGCCAGCGGCTGATGCTCGAGGGAAGGCTGCGCATGACCACGGTGACCCGTCAGGACGGCGTTAAGGAAAAGCGCGCTGAATTCACCCTGGCCCGGCTGCACGGCATGGGTCCTGGCGCCACTAGCAGTCCAGCTGCCAATCCAGCTGCCGGCAGCGCCCCAGCACCAACTAGGAGCCAGCCCCGGGCAGCAGCCTCAGCTGCGCCGCCGGCTCCCAATGCGCAGGCACCCTCCCGGCCCCCCACCTGGAATACCTCTCCCCTAGTGCCGGATCTTCCCGACGACGACGACATCCCCTTTTGATTTGGGTCGAGCCCGTTTATGGAGAGGTGTCGGAACTGGAATCTGCTTCGCTCACTTGATCGAGCAGTTGGCCCAGCTCCCGCTCCAAAGCCGCCAGGTCTAGGCGCCATTGGGGCCAACGACCTGCATCAATCTGGCGCAGCAGCCAGAGCCGGTCGGCCTTGAGGCTGGTGATCAATTCGGCGGTGCTGGGTTCGCCTGGCCGATTGATGGGCGCATCCGCCATGGACATACAGGAAGATGGCTGTATGCAAGCACTTCTCTCACCCGGCAGCCTCGTGACCATCGCGGGGGCTGTGCTCACGGTGATCGGCACGATCGCCTACGCCACCGATATTCCCAATCTCAGCCTGCCCACGATTTTTTACGGCATTCCAATCCTGTTGGGTGGTTTGGCCTTGAAATCCTCTGAGCTGCCACCGCCTAAGCGACTCACTCCAGCCGCCCGCTTCAAGCAACTGCGTGATCTCCCAGAGAGCGAGCCCCTGCGCAAGCTGCTGGCCGATGTAGACCGCTGGCGCTACGGCCAAAAAGCCCATCTCGAGAGCTCCCTGGAGGTGCTCAAGCTCTGGGATGAGGACGCCCCACCCCAATTGCTCAGTGTTGAGGAGCTCGACTGCGATGGGCGCTACGGCTTGCGCCTGCGCTTTCGCTGCGAAGGGGTGCCCCTGGAGCGCTGGCAGGCCCGATCTGATCGGCTGGGCCGCTTCTTCGGCCCCGGTTTGAGTGCCGACATCAAGCCCGAGCGCCGCAATGAATTCAGCCTCGCTCTGGTGCCCGAGCCCAGCGCTAGCTAAGACCAATCCAGTTATCTGCCCCATCGAGAAGCGAAACCTTGATCAGCAGCCAGGACACCCTGAGGGTGTCGGTCCTCAGTGAGGCCCTCCCTTACATCCAGCGCTTCGCGGGCCGCAGGGTGGTGGTCAAGTACGGCGGTGCGGCGATGGTGCAGGCGGAGCTGCGCGATGCCGTCTACCGCGATCTGGTGCTGCTGGCCTCCGTGGGCGTGCAACCGGTGGTGGTTCATGGCGGCGGCCCGGAAATCAACGACTGGCTTAATCGCCTTCAGATCGAGCCCGAATTCCGTAATGGTTTGCGGGTCACCACTCCTGAAACCATGGACGTGGTGGAGATGGTGCTGGTGGGCCGGGTCAACAAGCAAATCGTCAACGGCCTCAACCGGGTGGGTGGCCGGGCGGTGGGCCTCTGTGGCAGCGATGGCTCCCTAGTGCGGGCCCGCACCTATGCCAATGGAGCTAATGGGCTGGTAGGGGAGGTGGCGGAAGTAGATCCGGCAGTGCTCTTCCCTCTGCTTGATGCCGGCTACATCCCAGTGATCTCGAGCGTGGCGGCCGACTGGGAGGGGCAGGCCCACAACATCAACGCCGACACGGTGGCCGGCGAATTGGCCGCGGCGATCCAGGCCGAGAAGCTAATCCTGCTCACCGACACGGCAGGGATTTTGCAGAACCGCCACAATCCTGCCTCCCTAATTCGTCAGCTGACCCTGGCGGATGCACGCCAATTGATCGAAGATGGCGTGGTGGAAGGCGGCATGACCCCTAAGACCGAGTGCTGCATCCGGGCCCTGGCCCAGGGGGTGGCGGCGGCCCACATCGTCGATGGCCGGGTGCCCCACGCCCTACTGCTGGAAGTTTTTACCGATGCGGGCATCGGCACCATGGTGGTGGGGAGCCAACGCGCCCGCCATGGCTGATGACCAGCTGGCTGGAGCCCAGGCCGCCCTGGATCGCGGCGATTACGGCCAAGTTGTGCGCCTGTTGGAGCCCCTCGCCCAGGAACACCCTGCGGCAACCGCCACCGGTGCCGAGATCCAGTTGCTGCTCGCCACCGCTTGGATGGGCCTTGGTGACAACGCCCGGGCGATGGTGTGTTGCCGGCGGATCAAGCGCTGCCTGGATGTCAGCCTGCGGGCCCAGGCCATGGACCTGCTCAGCGTGCTGGAAGCTCCCGCCCTAGAGCGCCCTCGCGACTGGTCGATCACCCTGCCCGATCTCGGCTCGGCCGAGGGCATGGGCGGCCAGATGCAGCAGCTCGCCCGCGGACGCCGATCCAATAAACCGCCCCCGCCCCCGCCGCCGCCGGTAGGGCCAACCAGGGCACCAGTGGGGTTTGCGGTATTGGCGGTGTTGCTGCTTCTGCTCACGGTCCTGCTTGGGGGTTGCACCGAGGTGCGCAGCGAGTTGACATTCAAGGGACCTGGCCGGCTGCAGATCGCCCATTACCTATCCAGCCCTGGCTCCCAGCCGGAACCCTGGGCCCGTCAGTTTGGCCGCACCCTGCAGAGCCAGGGGTTGCAACTGGCCGGGAAGCCCCAGCTAGCTGCGGGGGCCGGCGGCTTCCGCCAACGACTGGAGAGCCCGGTGCTGGCAGCCCCTCAGGCCCTGGCTTTGCTGGCAGCCAACCTCCGCGCGGCCGCCGATCTGGCAGGTGTTGCGCTGCCGCAACCAGACTTCCAACTGCAGGAGCGCAATTGGCTGGTGGGTGTGCGCCAAACCCTTGTGCTGGCGGTTGATCTACGCGAGCTTGCCGCCTTGCCGGGCTTCAGCGCTGCCATCGATCTTGCTCCCGTCGCCACCGCGGCCATCCAGCTGGCCAGCCCAGAGCCAGCTGCAGCGATTCCCGGCCGCCGCGCCTTGCACTGGCCCCTGCGCTTCGGTGCCCTCAACAGCCTGCGACTCAGCTGCTGGCGCTGGAGTGGCCTCGGACTGGGGGGCGTGCTGATCGCCATGGCCCTGGGGCTGGTGCTGGCCCTGGAGCGGCTGCGGCGTCTGCTCGGCTTCGGCCTGCCGGAACTACCGGCTTGAGAGCGGTGCTCACAGGCTGAGGGGGTCGGGGTCGATCGCCAGACCCACCCCCGCAGGCAGCGCCTCCCGCAGCAGGCTTTCAGTCGGCAAGGGCAGGGGCTGACCGGCGGGACCATGCAGCAGAAGCTGCCAGCGACTCTTGCCCGCTACCCGGGCAACCGGGGCCGGGGCCGGACCGATCAACAGCCATCCGGCTGCCTCCACCTGACTGCGGATTCTCTCGGCCAAGGCCGCAGCGGCAGTTGCCGTGCCGCTGGCACTGGGTCCGCTCAGTCGCAGCAGGCAGGCTCGGCTGAAGGGCACCAGGCCACCCTGGCGGCGCATCTGGCTCTCCTCGGCCAAAAACAACTCGTAGCGCCCATCCACCAGGTGGCGAATCACCGGGTGGTCGGGGCTGTAGGTCTGCACCAGCACCTCGCCTGGTTTCTCGCCGCGGCCCGCCCGGCCCGCCAACTGCAGCAGCAACTGCAGGCACTGCTCGGAGGAGCGCAGATCGGGGCGATGCAAAAGCCCGTCTGCCGCCAATACCGCAGCGAGCGTGACCCGGGGTAGGTCCATGCCCTTGGCCAGCATCTGGGTTCCTACCAACACGTCGGCTTCCCCTTGGGCGAAGCGATCGAGCAGGCGGCGGTGGCCGTCGCGGCCCCGGGTGGTGTCACGGTCAAAACGCAGCAGGCGCAACCCTTCAAGCTCGGTTGCCAGCTGCTCCATCACCCGCTGGGTGCCTGCGCCGAAGGGTTTGAAGGCCGTGGAGCCGCAGTGGCCGCAGCGATTGCCCAGCTCGGCGCGGTGGTCGCACCAGTGGCAGCGCAGCCATTCCTGGCCCCCTTTGGAGCGGTGCACGGTGAGGGCCACGTCGCAGTGGGGGCAGAGCACCGCTTCGCCGCAGCTGCGACAGCTCAGGAATGCTCGGTAGCCCCGGCGGGGCACCAGCACCACTGCCTGTTCGCCCCTCTCCTGCAGCTGCTCCAGCCGCCCCATCAGGGCCCGGCTGATCAAGCGGCGGTGGCCGTCCGCGAGCTCGTGGCGCATGTCGATCACCCGGACGGCAGGCAGGGGCCGCGAACCGATCCGCTCCGGTAGCCGCAATAGGCGGGTGGTTGGCTGGGGAGCCTGACAACTCAACCAGCTCTCCAAGGAGGGCGTGGCACTGCCGAGCAACAGCAGGGCGCCGCTGGAGCGGGCCCGCAGCCGGGCCACCTCGCGGGCGTGGTAGCAGGGCATCGGGCTGTCCTGTTTGTAGGAGCTGTCGTGCTCTTCATCCAGCACGATCAGGCCCAAATTGGCCATGGGCAGAAAGATCGCCGAGCGAGTGCCCACCACCACCACCGCTTCAGCTGCTAGGCAGCGGCGCCAGGCCGCCACCCGGGCTCCGTCAGAGATGCCGCTGTGGAACTCCACCACCCGGCAGCCGAAACGATTGCGGGCCCGGTCGAGCAACTGGGGAATCAGGCCAATTTCTGGGGTGAGCAACAGGGCGCCCTGCCCCGCTTCAAGAGCGCGGGCGGCCGCCTGCAAATAAACCTCGGTCTTGCCAGCGCCTGTGACCCCCCAGAGCAAAAATTCCTCGCCCGGCTGGGCCCCGGCCAGGGCCTGCAGCGCAGCGGCCTGAGCTTCTGTGAGGGCAGGCCAGTGGGCTGGGGCGAGACCAGCTCCCCTGCTATCGGGGGGAGCCTGAAGGCGCCGCACTAAACCGCGAGCTTCCAGCCCCTTGAGCACGGCCCGGCTGAAGCCACCCTCACCACAAAGCTCACGCAGGGGCATGGGCCCGTTGTGGCGCTCAAGGTGCTCCAGCAATTGTTGCTGCCGCTCGGTGAGAGGCTGGCTGGGGATTGCCGCAGCTGAGCGCTCCACTAGCCAGATCGCTCGACTGGGTCGACTGGGCCCCTGGCTGCGCTGGCCCAGCCAACCTGGTGGCAGGGCGCTTTTCAAAGTTTTAAAAAGACTCGTGTGGCATTCCGCTGCCACTCTTTCCATGAGTTTCTGCCAATCGGGATCGACGGCAGCCCGCTGCCAGACTTCCAGAATTGGTTGGATTGTCTTACCGCTGAGACTTGCCGGCAGCTGATCAAGCCAGTCCACCACTAGGCCGGTGTGCGGGCGACCCTGCAGCTTGACCCGCACCAGATCGCCGATACCGGCTGGGGTTGTCGGGGAGTTGGCGTAGGTGAAGACCTGGCCTTCTCGGCCGGCTTCAAGCCAGATCTGCAGCCAGGGGATCGGCAAGCTTGCAAAGGTCACATCCCATTCTTAGGATGTGAATGTTGGGCAGTCTTAGGGCTGCCGTCGGAACCGAACAGAATTCCGTCCAGCGGGAAGACCTGAAGCGAGACCCCGGGAGCCAGCCTCCCACCATTCGGCCTCCCGGTCTGCGACCACCCCTGACAGCTCTGCCCAGGCTTCGGCCACTAGACCCAGGCTTCGGCCACCTGCCCAGGCTTCGGCCACTAGACCCTTTGCATTTCGCCGGGTCGCTCCAGTCGTGAAACGTGGCCGACCCTGTCGTCGTCTCTCGCTCCCGGCTTCCACTTTTTCAGAGGTTTCCTTCCCGCTTTCGTCGTCTAGCCCAGCTCCTACGGCTGAACCCGTCGCTGCTGAATTGAATTTTTGCCCGTTGTTGGCAGGAGTTACCTGACGGTGATTTAGGTGATGTGTTTCCGACCAACTGTTTTGTTGTTTCGTTTTCGTTACCTATGAGCTCTGCTGCTGCCCAGCCGAAAGCAACCCCGGAAATCTTGATGGTGGCCACAGTGGCCGGTGAAGAGGTGCACGTCAAACAGAAAAAGGCTGCTCCCAAGGCAGGGGCTGCAGCAAAGGCAAAGGCTGCGCCAAAAGCAAAAGCTGCTCCCAAAGCAAAGGCTGTTCCCAAAGCAAAGGCTGCTCCCAAAGCAAAGCCGGCTGCATCCAAATCCTCAGCACCTAAAGCTCCAGCGGCCAAGGCCAATGCGGAGCCTCCCCTCGATACCACCGGGCTAGACGATGGCGACGATCTCGGCCCATCCGGCAGCACTGACGAGAAGGATGAAAAGGCGGCAAAGGCTCTTGCCAGTATCAAGATTGGCCCTAAGGGTGTTTACACCGAAGACTCGATCCGGGTTTATCTCCAGGAGATCGGCCGTATCCGTCTGCTGCGGCCTGATGAGGAGATCGAGCTAGCTCGCAAGATCGCCGATCTGCTCCAGCTCGAGGAGATAGCAGCTCAGTTTGAGTCTGACCACGGCCGCCAGCCCGACAACAAGGAATGGGCGGCCTTGGTGGAAATGCCTTCCATCAAGTTCCGTCGGCGCCTAATGCTCGGCCGCCGTGCCAAGGAAAAGATGGTGCAGTCAAACCTGCGTCTGGTGGTTTCGATCGCCAAGAAGTACATGAATCGTGGCTTGAGCTTCCAAGACCTGATTCAGGAAGGCTCCTTGGGTCTGATTCGTGCCGCTGAGAAGTTCGACCACGAAAAGGGCTACAAGTTTTCCACCTATGCCACCTGGTGGATTCGTCAGGCGATCACCCGCGCCATAGCAGATCAGTCGCGCACCATCCGCCTGCCGGTGCACCTCTACGAAACCATCTCTCGGATCAAAAAGACAACCAAAACCCTCTCCCAGGAATTTGGCCGCAAGCCCACCGAGGAAGAGATAGCCGAGTCGATGGAGATGACCATCGAGAAGCTGCGCTTCATCGCCAAGAGCGCCCAGCTGCCGATCTCCCTGGAAACCCCGATAGGCAAGGAGGAGGATTCACGCCTCGGCGACTTCATCGAGGCCGACATCGAAAATCCTGAGCAGGATGTGGCTAAGAACCTGCTGCGCGAAGACCTGGAAGGGGTGCTGGCCACCCTCAGTCCCCGGGAGCGCGACGTGCTGAGGTTGCGCTACGGCCTTGACGACGGCCGCATGAAGACCCTCGAAGAAATCGGCCAGATCTTTGATGTGACTCGGGAGCGGATTCGTCAGATCGAGGCAAAAGCCCTCCGCAAGCTGCGCCATCCCAACCGCAACGGCGTGTTGAAGGAGTACATCAAGTGAGTCAAGGCCTGGCGTCCCTTCGACCCCTGCGCAGCGCCCCCGACCTGACTGCCCAGCAGCGCCAGAGCCTGCGAGTCGAGCTGAAGGCGCGGTTGGCGGCGTGCGACTGGTTCACGATGGGGGTAATGGCTCCTTCGGCGCAGGCGGCGCTGGCCTGCCTGCGCCAGCTGGAAACGGCCTTGGGCTGGGAGGCCCTGGAGCTAGACCCCGCAGGCGAAGCCCTCGATGCGATCGAGGGCCCGGTCTTTCTCAAGGCCAACCAGAACAGCGGTCGTTTTCTGGTGCGCCGCGAAACCGGTTTGGGAGAGGGCCTGTTGATCAGCGGTCACAATTCGGCCGATACCGCTGCGGAGGACACCTGGGGACCGTTGCCCCTTGATTTCTTCGGCCCTTAATCTGAAAGGCTGTGATCTGCCCCTGATGGCCAACCCCCTGCGCATTGCTTCCCGCCGCAGCCAGCTGGCCATGGTGCAAACCAATTGGGTCCGCGATGAGCTGGCTAAGGCCCACAACGGCCTGGAGATCACGATCGAAGCTATGGCCACCCAGGGCGACAAGATCCTCGATGTGGCGCTTGCCAAGATCGGAGATAAAGGTCTGTTTACTAAGGAATTAGAGGTTCAAATGCTCGTCGGCCAGGCCGACATTGCCGTCCACAGCCTCAAGGACCTGCCCACCAACCTGCCCGAGGGGCTGATGCTGGGGTGCATCACCGAGCGGGAAGATCCTGCCGATGCCTTGGTGGTGCATGAGCAGCACCGGGATAAGAGTTTGGCAACCCTGCCCGCCGGTGCCGTGGTGGGTACGAGCTCCCTGCGGCGATTGGCCCAATTGCGCCACCATTTCCCCCACCTCAGCTTCAAGGATGTGCGCGGCAACGTGATTACTCGCTTGGAGAAGCTTGATTCGGGTGAGTACGACTGCCTGATCCTGGCGGCTGCTGGTCTGGGACGCTTGGGCCTGGGGGATCGCATCCATGAACTTATCGATCCCTCCATTTCCCTCCACGCCGTTGGCCAGGGTGCTCTCGGTATCGAATGTCGTGAGGGAGATCCCGCCGTGCTGGACCAGATCAAGGTGCTGGAGCACCTGCCGACTGCCCGTCGCTGCTTGGCTGAGCGGGCCTTTTTGCGCGAGCTGGAAGGGGGCTGCCAGGTGCCGATTGGCGTCAATACCTGTTTCGAAGGGGAGAATCTTGTGTTGACGGGCATGGTGGCAAGCATCGATGGCTTACGCCTACTTCGCGACGAGGCTCGCGGTCCCCAGTCAGACCCCGAGGCGATCGGTATCGCCTTGGCCCATGCGTTGAAGGATCAGGGTGCAGGCGAAATCCTGGAGGAGATTTTTGCAGCTGTCCGGCCCGAAGCCTGAACTAGCGCCAGCGGCCGCGAGCCCTGCAGAAGCCGAGGTTCGAGCCCTTCCATATCAATGGAACCTCCTGGCCTGGGCCGCCCTGATTGGGACGCTCACAGGGCTTGCGGTGGTGGCCTTCCACGAATTGCTGGGCTTCATCAACAACGGTCTTTTTGGGCCGTTTGTGGAAGGGCTGCTTACGGTTGGTCGCAGCCAGCCGCCCGAGCTTCCCCCCGAGCTGCCGATGTCGGTGGCTCCTGATTCGGGCACACCGCTGCGAGCCCTGCTCCAGGTGGGCCTCGGAGCCCTTGGCTTCCTGCCGCCGCCCCCGGAAATCCCTGAGCCGCTGCCGCTGCCGGTTTCTTCATTGCCCGACTGGCTCAGTCTCTGGCCTGTGGTTGTGGTGCCGACCCTTGGGGGCTGGGCTGTTGGGCTTTTGCGCCGCTATGGCGGTGATTTGGGCCCAGGCCTACCCAGCCTGATGGCGATGGCTGATGGCGCAGTCAGCGCCCGGCCGCGGCTGCCTTTGCTGCGCTTGCTGGGGGCGTCCCTCAGCCTGGGCAGTGGGGCCTCACTCGGGCCGGAGGGGCCCAGTGTGGAGAGTGGCGGAAACATTGGCCTGTGGGTGGCCCTGCGGGGCGGGCTATCGCCCCAGAGCCAGAAAGCTCTGGTGGCCGCCGGTGTGGCCGCAGGCCTGGCGGCGGGCTTTAAGGCTCCGATCGCAGGGGTGTTTTTTGCCATTGAAGGCAGTTTTAGTGCCGTTCAGGGGCGTCCCAACTTGCGGGCGGTGCTGGTGGCAGCGGTGGCTTCCTCACTGGTCACCCAACTGTTGCTTGGTGATACGCCGATTCTGCGGTTGCCCGCCTACGAGGTGCGCTCGCCGCTGGAGTTGCCCCTCTATTTGGGGTTGGGCCTGGTGGCCAGCCTGATGTCATGGGCTTTGGTGAGCTTGTTGGCCGTGGGCCGCAGCGAGCGGCTGCAGGCCTGGCTGGGTCAGTTGCCGCCGGGCCTGCCCACCGCCTTGGGTGGAGCTTGTGTGGGTGTGATGGCCCTGGGATTCCCTCAGGTGCTGGGTGTCGGCTACGACACGATTGAGGCGCTGCTGGGCAGTGAAGGTGGCGTGCCCCTGCTCACCTTGCTGGTTTTGCTGGGCGTCAAACTTTTGGCCACTGGTATCAGTAATGCCACTGGCTTTGTAGGTGGGGGCTTCGCGCCAGCACTTTTCCTCGGCGCCGTGCTCGGTAACTGCTACGGCCAGCTGCTTGGTGACAGTGGCTTGCATCTGCCAGTGGCTGAACCACCCGCCTACGCCATGGTGGGCATGGCAGCTGTGCTGGCAGGTAGCGCTCGTGCTCCTCTGACGGCCCTATTGCTGCTGTTTGAGCTAACCCGCGATATCCGTATCGTGCTGCCGCTGATGGCCGCCGCTGGTCTCAGTGCTGCCTTAGTGGAGCGCTGGCAGGGCCTGGCCGATCCTGGCCTGCTTGGCCCTGATCCCCAGGAGGAGCATCGCCGCCGCCAGTTGGCCGCTCTGCCGGTGGCTGAGGCCTTTGAGCCTGAGGCGCCCCTGGTATTGGCGGCCGAGCTGCCAGCCCAACAGGCACTGCTCCAGCTGGTGGAATCCCATGGCCACTGCCTAGTGGTGGCTGATGGGGCCTGGGTGGTGGGGTTGGTCACCTTGGCGGATCTGCAGCGGGCCCTCAGTGCTGAGCGGGAGTTAAGCGACAGCGGTGCCGTATTGGCGCCGTCTTTACTCGCCTGTCGCCGCAGTGACCTTGTGTGGCTGCCTCTGTCTGCCCAGCTCGCCCAACTGGAAGACCAGCTGCGGCCGAATGGCTTACGCCAACTGCCGGTATTTGATGTGCCGGCTGGTGCTGCTGCTGCCTTGCCCCATGGCTTGCCCAACCCCGGACTGCCTTTGACATCCCTGCGGGGCTTGGCCAGCCGCGATGGCATGGCCCGCGCCTTGGCTCGTCAAAGCGTGGGCCGCCGGATCCACAGCACTCAGCCTGGCCAGGATCCGCTCCAGATCCAGAGCTGAAAGCTCACCATCGCTGGCCCACTTCAAGGTGGTACTGGTTTGGGGTTCGCTGGGGTATAGGGAGTGGGATACCGATGACATGAACTCAGACGAAAGAGGTTGGAGGCTCTGTTGAGGCTTTTAAAAGTACGCCTTAACCCCCAGCTTCCAGCCAATGATCCAGTGATCTCCAGAATATTTTCCGATAATTCAGCCGGGTTCAGCGCTGCACGATCACCGGCGTACCAACCTCTACCTGATCAAATAGGGCGCGTACATGCTCGTGAAGCATGCGCACGCAACCGTTGGTCACCGCGGCGCGGGAACTTACCGTCCAGGCCCAGGCAGCCGGCGTGCCATGGATGCCGTACTGGTTAAGTCCGCTTTGTTGGAAACCAAGCCAGCGATCGCCCAAGGGTCCATTCGGTCCCACGGTTGAGTTGATCTTGCCGCTTTTGGTGCTCTGATATTTCGGGTTGACAACCTTGTTCTGCACGGCGAATTTCCCCAATGGCGTGGGGGTGCTGGGATCGCCAATTGCCACGGGCCAGCTGCCCAGCACCTTGCCGTTCTCACGCAGGCTGATCGTGCGCTTGCCCAGCTGTAGAACGATTTCGCGGGTGTTGGTCTGAGCAGCTACCGCCGGCTGAATTTGCTGGGGAGCAGGGGTGCTCTGGGCCTGGACAGGGGTCCAGGCCGGGGCGATCACCAGGGCTGCTGCGGCAAGCCAGAGGGGTTTGAGGTAGTTAGCCATGGAGATAGGGGCGCTCAGTTCACCAGCTTGGTGTCGATGATGTGGAGATAGCGCCGTTCGCAGTCCTTGATGATTCGCACGGCTTCTACTGGCTCCAAGAAGCCATTGACCTTGCAGGTGCCGGGTTTTTTGAGGTCTTTGTAGTGCTCCCAGTAGTACTGGGTTTCCGTGACCCACTGCTCACCAAGCTGGGTGAAGCTAGTGATGTGGTCCATACGCTTGTCATCGGCCAACACGGCGATCACCTTGTCGTCGACCTCACCGCCGTCATCAAAGGTCATGATGCCAATGATGCGGGCCTCCACTAAGGAGCCGGGCACTAGAGGTTCAGTGACGCCCACAATTTCGATATCGAGGGGGTCGCCGTCCTCGTCCCAGGTGCGGGGGATACAGCCGTAGGCGAAGGGGTAGGCCAGCGACGAATAGCCGACGCGATCGAGCTTGAGGTGGCCGGTTTCTGTGATCAGTTCGTATTTGTTGATCGTCATGGAGTTGAGCTCCACGATCGCGTTCAAGCGCAGCTTGGCTTCATCGGCGAAGGCCGGCAGCACGTGCAGCAGGTTGAGCATCGTGCGGCTCGGGGTGTGGTCGATGTTCGCCATGAACGGGAATCAAAACAGCTCTGAACCATCTTAAGGATGGGACTGCAGGCACTCCAGCTTGTTGCGCAGATAGCGAAGGAAGGCCGCTGAGCTGAGGCTCTGACCACTCACCTGCTCCACCAGCTCTTCCGCATTGACACTGCGGCCTAGGGGATAAACCCTGGATGCCAGCCAGTCCCGCAGGCTGCTCTCCTGACCAGCAGCGATCGCGGCCGCGATGGCACCAGAGCCGCCAAGCTCCTGCTCCATGGTTTCAGCGAGCTGGGCGCTGATCAGATGGCCCAATGCGTAGCTGGGGAAATAGCCAAACAGACCTTCTGCCCAATGAATATCTTGCAGGCACCCCTCAGAGTCAGTCTGCGGCTGGATTCCCAGCAGCTCCTGCATCCGTTGGTTCCACTGCTGGGGTAGCTCTGCCACCGGCATGTCCTGTTCGAGCAGGGCTAGCTCCAGCTCAAAGCGCAGCACGATATGTAGGCAGTAGCTGAGCTCGTCGGCTTCCACCCGGATCAGGCCGGGCTTGAGGGGATTGAGGGCACGCCAGAAGCCGAAGGCACCGCTCCAGGGATCGCTGGCCGACCCGCCGCCCAGGCCGGCACAGAAGCGTGGATGCCAGCGCTCGGCAAAGGCGCGGCTGCGGGCCACGCGGCACTCCCAAAAGAGCGACTGCGACTCGTGCACCCCCATCGAGGTGGCTTCTCCGAGGGGCCAGGGGAAGTAATGGTCATCGCTGCGGGGCAGGCCCTGCTCATAGAGCGAATGCCCCCACTCGTGCGCGGTGGCCAGAAACGCGGAGAGCGGCTGACCAGGCACTACCCGGGTGGTGATGCGGAAGTCTTGAGGCCCCACGGTGCAGGAGAAGGGGTGCGCTGAGCGGGAGCGCTGACAGCGGCTTGGCTCGTAGCCCCAGCCGTCGAGTAGGTCGGCGCAGAGCTGCTCCTGGGCGGCCTCGGGCAGATCCCCGGCGGCAGATTCTGGAGCGCTGCTGGCGGCAACTTGCTCCAGCAGCGCCGGCAGCTCCGCCTTGAGGGGTGCGAACAGCTGCTCCAGTCGCGCCTTGCTCACATCGGGCTCGAAGGGTTGGGCCAGGATCTCCCAGGGGCTGCGGGCCACTGGTTCGGCGGCGGCCAGCTGGTTGGCCTGCTGACGGCGCAGGCCGATCAGCTCCTGCAGGGCCGGGGCAAAGGCCGCAAAGTCGTTGCGGGCGCGGGCGTCCTGCCACACGGCATTGCCGCGCGACTGGGCCTTGGCCAAGGTCGACACCAGGGCCGGATCGAGGCAGCGTTGGCGCTCGAGTTCGAGCCGCAGCAGTTGCAGGTTGCGGCGCCGCTCTGGTGGGCTGTCGGCGCCGAGCTCGGCCTCGGCAGCGGCCACCAGATCTGCATATTCGGCGCTGCTCTGGCGCTTGTGCAGTTGGCCGGCCAGCAGGGCCAGCTGGTCGCCGCGCCAGGTTGCCCCGGCCGCCGGCATCACCGTGTTCTGGTCGTAGTAGAGGGCACTGCTGATCGAGCCCAGCAGGCGGGTGTGGTGCAAGTGCTGGTGAAGCTGGGCGAATCGTGGCATGGCCTGGAGCGGTGAAGTTTGCTGCAATTAATCTTCCGGTCGTCGGGCGCTGAAGCGGCCGATTAGCACGCCCAAGGCCACCCCCACTACGGCTCCCTGGAGCTGCCAGATTTCGCGGCGAAACCGCCAGGGCATGCCTCCGACCTGCACTCCAACCATCAGGGCCAGCATCACAGCCAGACCCAGGCTGATGGGATTGGCTGATTTCCTGATCCAGCGGGCCGATCGTTGGCTGGCTGGCGCTGGCTTATTGCTCTGTTCTCCGATCAATTGTTCCAACCGTTGTTGGAGCTCAGCGTCACCCGGTTCATGGGGTAAGGACATCGACGGTCTGCAGAGCTGAGGTGGGGGATCCAGGAATCAGGCCAGTGGCATAACTTGCCGACTTGGCTATCTCATTTGAGTGCTATCTCATTTGAGGGTGCTATCTAATTTGACGTTAGCAATTGCGGCGGAGCACGTTCCCAGCTGCTGACGAGCTCGCTGCAGCAACAGTGGTAGCCGTTCGGCCAGCGTTGCCGCCCGCTCGTGGTCGGCCAAGTAGTGGTCGAGCTCCTTTTCCATTTGCTTGATGTAGCGATTCAGCATCGCGCCGTGATCGCGCTCCTGAGCCAGCTGTTCTTCCAGCTGCGCGCAGCGCTCTGCCAGCTCCTGCAAGCCAGTTTCCC
>NZ_JBSYHW010000020.1:0-39355 GCF_056108345.1 Cyanobium sp. NIVA-CYA 375
GTCTACAATCAAATATGGATACCCCTGACACACAAGCAAGGCAGGATAAAATTCAAGACTTAGAAAACAGAAGTGGAGGAAATGGCAAGAAAATTTCCTGGAAAGGGTTGAGGTAATGTTATGGATTTATCAATTACAAGTGAGGAAGAGTATGAGTGGGACAATCCAAAAATGAAAAACTTTGCTGATTTAACTATGGATACTGCCTATGATATTCTTGACACTATGAATGACGAAGATGCTGAAGAACTTGGTCTTGAGGGTGGCATAGATGATTTATGGGATTTTGTCAATCAGCAATATACAATTACCGAGTAACAGCATCAAGAAAAATAGTAGATACTATCAATAAGAATTCTTCAATCCTAATCTATAGGGTTTTGCTTTTGCCCTTGTGATATGAACCTCACTGAAAATAATTTGCCAGTAAATTTTTCTTGAAAAGACAATTTACTTTTTGATGTGACTAACTGGCATCTCCCAACCAAACCACCTCTTTAAGGTCCACAATGAGGTGGAATACCCGTCCCGTAGACCCCTGACAAAGTGGGGGCACCAGTTCAAAAAGAGTTCAAAACCTCCAAATGGACCAGCAGCACCCCCAAGAACCCTGTTCACCACTTGCTTTTCAGGGAGTGTCTAGCAAAGTGGGGAACCACTACTGATGGCCCGCCAAGTTATCCAGCTGCCCATCGAGCCGGGGCTGATCTGCCTTAAGGGGCTGAGCCCCACCCGGCTGCGCTTCGAGGTGGAATACGGCCTGGAGCGGGGCACCACCGCCAACAGCTTCCTGTTCCAGGAGGTGCCCCTGCTGGTCCATCCCCCAGGCGCCTCCTTTGCCGAGCCCTTCCTGGCGGAGCTCGCAAAGCTGGTGCCCGCCGAAGCCCCCCTCAAGGTTGTGGTGGGTGATGTCAACCCCAATCGGGTTGCTCTGCTGCGCCAGCTGGTGGCCCGCTGGCCCAACCTGCTGCTGGTGAGCTCCAACGCCGGCGCCAGGCTGCTCGCAGAGCTCTGGAACCTACAGAAACCGATCGCCCCCGGCAGCGAGGCAACCCCGGAGCCGATCCCAGCGCTGCCGCCGATCGAGGTGGTCAAGCAGGAGGCCAGCATCCAGCTGGTCGCTGGCCACGTGCTGCGCCTAATTCCCACCCCCACCCCCCGCTGGCCCGGCGCGCTGCTGGCCTTTGAAGAGAGCAGCGGCCTGCTGATGAGTGGCAAGTTTTTCGCAGCCCACCGCTGCAGCGAAAGCTTCGCTGAGGCCAACCGCAGCAGCAGCGAAGAAGACCGTCGCTACTTCTACGACTGCCTGATGGCACCGATGGCGCGCCAGGTGGAGTCGGTGGTGGAGCGGCTCGAAGAGCTCGACATCCGCACCATTGCCCCCGGCCACGGGCCTGCGATCAGCGAGAGCTGGCGCAGCCTGCTCAACGATTACCACCGCTGGGGTGCAACCCAAGAGCGGGCGCGCCTATCGGTGGCGCTGCTATTTGCCAGCGCCTACGGCAACACGGCCGCCATCGCCGACACCCTCGCCCAAGGGGTCGCCCGCACCGGCGTGCGGGTGGAGAGCATCAACTGCGAGTTCACGCCACCTGAGCAGCTGCTGGCGGCGATCCGCAGCTGCGATGCGATCTTGATCGGTTCCCCCACCCTTGGCGGCCACGCGCCGACGCCGATCGTTTCGGCCCTGGGCACAGTTTTAGCCGAGGGCGACCGCAGCAAGCCGGTGGGGGTCTTCGGCAGCTTCGGCTGGAGCGGCGAAGCCCTGGATCTGCTGGAAAGCAAGCTGCGCGATGGCGGCTTTCGTTTTGCCTTCGAGCCCATCAAGATCAAATTCAGCCCGGATGCGGCCAGCCTCAAAACCATCGAAGAAACCGGCACCGCCCTGGGCCGCCAACTGCAGAGCGAACAGCGCAAGGTGCAGCGCCGAAGCGCCATTGGCGGACTCAGCGAGAGCCGCAGCAATCCAGCGGTGCAGGCCCTGGGCCGGGTGGTGGGCTCCCTGTGCGTACTCACCACCAGCAAAGGAGAGGGTGGCAGCCGCCTCAGCAGCGCCATGGTGGCCAGCTGGGTGAGCCAGGCCAGCTTCTCGCCGCCTGGCTTCACCGTGGCCGTAGCCAAAGACCGGGCGGTAGAGGCCCTGCTGCACGTCGGCGATCGCTTCGCCCTCAACGTGCTGGCCGCGGGGCGCGAAACCGGCCCGATGAAGCAGTTTTTGCAGCCGTTTGCCCCAGGCGCTGACCGCTTCGCCGGCCTGGAGCTAGAGCACAGCCCCGCCGGCCAACCCCTGCTACCGGAGGCCCTCGCCTGGCTGGACGCCACGGTGCAGCAGCGCATGGAATGCGGCGACCACTGGCTGCTGTATGCCCAGGTGAGCCAGGGCGGCGTGCTCGACGCCAGCGCCACCACGGCCGTGCACCAGCGCCGCAGCGGCGCCAACTACTGAAAAGCCGCCAAACCTGGGGCCTACCGCCAGGCCAGCAAACGGCCTAACTCATAGTCGTTTCGACTTCGGATAAGTTAGGATCTAGATCTGCACGCAACCTGCCAAGTCCAATGGACGACTCCCAAGCAATGGACCTCTCCAAACCCAGCACTCAGGCCAACCTCGAGGCCGCCTTCGGCGGCGAAAGCATGGCCAATCGCAAATACCTCTTCTTCGCGGAAGTGGCCAAGCAAGTCGGCAACGCCGAGCTGGCCAAGCTGTTTCGCGACACCGCCGCCCAGGAAACCGAGCATGCCTTCGCCCACTTCCGGCTGCTCCACCCCGAGCTGGTGATCGGCGATCCAGCCACCCTCTCCGACGGACAGAAGCAGGCCCTGCTGAGCCGCTGCCTGGAACTGGCGATTGAAGGCGAAACCTACGAATACACGACCATGTATCCGGAGTTCGCCGCCCAAGCCCGCTGCGACCGCGATGCCGGCGCCGAGGCGGAATTCCAGGAGCAGATCGATGAGTCGCAGGAGCACGCCGGTATCTTCCGCACCGCCGCCAAGAACTTCGGCCTGCTGACGCCGATAGAGCAGCACCACGCCGAGCGCTACGGCATCGCCCTCGAAGCGCTGCAGGGCAAGGGTGTGGCCGGCGAAGCGGCCGAGCCCATAGCGGGCAAGTGGATCTGCAAGCTGTGCTCAATGATCTACGACCCCACAGCCGGCGATCCCGATTCCGGCATCGCTCCGGGCACCCCCTTTGAAGCTATCCCCGACGACTGGCGTTGCCCGATCTGCGGCGCCCGCAAGGCCAGCTTCGTGCCCTACCGGGAGCCTGAACTTCTAGGGGTTTGATACCCCAACTGGGCTACAGTATTTGTAGCCCAGCATACATCTAAAATCTGAGCCTAGACCGACTTAAGCTTTTTGCAAGTTATATCGATAGCTATATCGATAGCTATATCGATAGTCATATCAATAAATCAAAAGCAATGCCGCAAAAGGGCGCGAATGAGCCGCCAAGCCGATCTCACCTGGCTGGTGCGCCCAGAGCGCAGTCCGACGGACCTGCTGCCATTTCGCACACCCGCCAGCTCCCTATCAGGCGTGAAAGCGCTAGTTGATTGGCGCTTGAGTAAACTAATTTAACTGGCTTGAATTAGCCAAACTTCAACTCAGGCTGCCTGGGGTGGCGGCGTGGGGTCGTTATGGGAGTGGAACGGCAACACCAGGGTTGCCCAGTGGTCAGGGCGCTGGGGGCGGGTGCGGCGGGCGCGACGCACACCAAAAGGAACCCGCACAACGTTGGTGCCCTCCACCCGCTGCACCTGTCCTGTTCCTGTATCAGTTCCGTCGTTGCCGCCCTTCATGGTCCCAAAAAATGAATGGCTTAAGCGCTGATTGTGCCTGTCAGCAGGCCTCAATCCAGCCCAGTGTGCGTCACGACGGCATTAAAGAAAAGTGGCCACTGGCACGGCTTGGGCCAGTTCCTGCGCTGCCAGCTCCTCCACACTCGGGCAAGTGCACACCAGGTTGCGATCGCCATAGGCATTATCGATCCGGGCTACCGCCGGCCAAAACTTCGATAACCGCTGATCCTCACCGGCCGGGAATGCCGCCTGCTGGCGGGTGTACGGCCGATCCCACTGGTCGGCAGTTACGGCGGCCAGGGTGTGGGGCGCGCGCTTGAGGGGGTTATTGAGGGGATCGGCGCTGCCGGCCTCCAGCGCCGCGGCCTCCTGGCGGATCGCCACCATGGCCGCGCAGAAGCGATCGAGCTCAGCGAGCGATTCGCTTTCAGTGGGCTCCACCATCACCGTGCCCGCCACCGGCCAGCTCACCGTGGGGGCATGGAAGCCGTAATCCATCAAACGCTTGGCCAGATCATCGACCTCCAGGCCGCAGCTGCGCTTAAGCGGCCGTAGATCAAGAATGCATTCGTGGGCTACGCGGCCGCCCATGCCCCTGTAGAGCACGGGGAAGTGGGGCTCTAGGCGTTCGGCCAGCAGGTTGGCAGCCAGCAGGGCCACCTGGCTGGCCTGGCGCAAGCCCGCGCCGCCCATCATGCGGATGTACATCCAGCTGATCGGCAAGATCGAAGCACTGCCAAGGGGTGCCGCAGCTACAGGCCCCACCCCACCAGCACCCGGCAGGAAGGGCAGCAGGTGAGACGCCACCGCAATCGGGCCCACGCCGGGGCCGCCGCCGCCGTGGGGAATGCAGAAGGTTTTGTGCAGGTTGAGGTGGCAGACATCGGCGCCGTAGAGACCCGGCTTGCACAAGCCCACCTGGGCATTGAGATTGGCGCCATCGAGATAAACCTGGCCGCCACGGGCGTGCACCAGCTCGCAGATGCGGCGAATAGCCGGCTCAAACACGCCGTGGGTGGAGGGATAGGTAACCATCAGCGCCCCCAGCTGCTCGGCATGGGCGGCGGCCTTGGCCTCCAGGTCGGCGAGATCAATGTTGCCGGCGTCGTCGCAGGCCACAGCCACCACTTGCAGGCCAGCCATCACGGCGCTGGCTGGGTTTGTGCCGTGGGCGCTGGTGGGAATCAAACAGACGGTGCGATGGGCTTCCCCCCGGCTGCGGTGCCAGGCCCGGATCGCCAGCAGGCCGGCATATTCCCCCTGGGAGCCGGCGTTGGGCTGCAGCGACACGCCAGCAAACCCGGTGATCACCGCCAGCCAGCGCTCCAGATCCGCCGCCAGCAGCTGGTACCCGGCGGCCTGCTCAGCCGGGGCGAAGGGGTGCAGCTGGCTGAAGGCCGGCCAGCTCACCGGCGCCAGCTCGGCGGCCGCATTGAGCTTCATGGTGCAACTACCCAGCGGGATCATCCCGTGCACCAGGGATAGATCCTTGGCTGAAAGGCGCTGGATGTAGCGCAAAAGCTCGGTTTCACTGCGGTAGAGGTGAAAGACGCTCTGCTGCAACCAGGGCTGCAGGCGCAGGGGCATGGCCGGGCCAGCAGGCGGACTGCTGCCCAGCTCCCGCCAGGGCTCAGCGCAGCCAGCCAGCGCCCGCAGCAGGCGCTCCAGCTCCTCGGCGCTGCTCAGCTCATCAAGGCTGATGCCAACGCCATCATCTGCCTGGTGCAGGTTGAAGCCGGCCGCCAGGGCAGCGGCCACCAGCGCCTCGGCCTGATCCGGCGGCAGCGGCAGCCACACCGTGTCAAAAGCCTGGCCCGGCAACACCGGCAGAGCTAGTTCTTCCAGACCGGCCACAAGGGCCGTGCGCAGGCTGAGCAAGCGCCGGGCGATCGCCTCCAGACCGTCCGGGCCATGGTGCACGGCATAGAAACCGGCCATCACCGCCAAAAGCACCTGGGCTGTGCAGATGTTGCTGGTGGCCTTGTCGCGGCGGATGTGTTGTTCGCGGGTCTGCAGGGCCAGGCGCAGGGCCGGCTGGCCCTCCGCATCCAGCGAGCGCCCCACCAGGCGGCCGGGAATCTGGCGCTTGAACTCCGCGCGCGTAGCGAAAAAGGCGGCATGGGGGCCCCCAAAACCCAGCGGCACCCCCAGGCGCTGGGCACAGCCAACGGCGATATCAGCGCCGAGGCTGCCCAGCGGCTCCAGCAGCACCTGGGCCAGGGGATCGATCGCCACAGCAGTGATCACCCCGGCCTGCCGGGCGCTAGCCAGCAGCTCGCTGGGATCCCACAGCCGGCCCTGGCGGCCAGGCAGCTGGATCAGCAAACCAAAAGCATCCGCTGGCAGGGGGGCCACAGCCAGCGACTCGGCTGCCACCAGCTCAAGCTGGATGCCCAAGGGCTCAGCCCGGGTTTGCAGCACCGCCAGGGTCTGGGGGAACACGGCCCGATCCACCAGAAAGCGCGTGGCACCGGGGCGCTTGCAGACAGCGCTGGCCATGGCCATGGCTTCAGCGGCGGCGGTGGCCTCATCCAATAAGGAGGCATTGGCGATCGGCAGGCCGGTGAGCTCGCTGATCAGGGTCTGAAAATTCAGCAGGGCTTCCAGCCGGCCCTGGGCAATTTCGGCCTGGTAGGGGGTGTATGAGGTGTACCAGGCAGGGTTTTCAAACACTTGGCGCTGAATCAGGGCCGGCGTGGCGGTGCCGTAGTAACCCTGGCCGATCAGGCTGCGCTGCACCTGATTAGTCGCAGCGATCTCGGCAAGTTCGGCCAGGGCCTGGGCCTCACTGCAGGGCTCGGGCAAACCCGCAGCTGAGGCCGCCGGATCTAGAAGCAAATCGGCGGGCACCACCTGGGCGGCCAAGGCTTCGAGGCTGGATGCCCCGAGTTCAGCCAGCATCCGCTGCTGCTCAGCGGCGTTTGGACCGATGTGGCGCCCGACAAAAGTTAAGCCTGCTGCGTCTGAGGCTCCCATCAGGCTGCTTGCACTTTGGCGGCATAGGTAGCCGCATCCAGCAGTCCAGCGAGTTCGGCGGGATCAGCGGGCTGCAGCACCAGTAGCCAACCCTCTCCATAAGGATCGTTCTGCAGCTCCTCCGGGCTGGCCAGCACCGCCTCATTGCGGGCCAGCACCACACCGCTCACCGGCGCCAACAGATCTTCCACCGCCTTCACCGATTCCACGCTGCCAAAACTGGCGCCCTGCACAAGGCTGGCGCCAACCGCTGGCAGCTCCACAAACACAATGTCGCCAAGCTGGTCGACAGCGAAAGCACTGATGCCCAGCCGCAGCCTCTCGCCCTCGGGGCGTACGTACTCGTGGCTGTCGGCGTAGCGGCAATCACCGGGGCAGGGGAGCGCCATTGCACAGTATTAATTTCGCAACATTCTGTCGGAACTGCAGCGAGATGCAGCGGCTAGATCTGCAGAATCAGATCTGCTGCCCTGCCTGCGCCAGCGCCACTAGGGCTCGCTCCAGGGCGATCTGGGCGTGGGCGCGGTGGGTGCCGCCCTGGGCAAACAGCACGTAGGGCTCCCGTAGCGGCGCATCGGCGGAAAACTCACTGGTGCTGCCATCGATAAAGGTGCCGCCCGCCATCACCAGGGCACTGGCGTAGCCGGGCATGGGCGCCGGCACCGGATCGAGATAGGCGCCCACCGGTGATGCGGCCTGGAAGGCGCGGCAAACGGTTTTGAGCCGCTCGGGATCGCCGAGCCGCACCGCCTGGATCACGTCGCTGCGGGGGGCAGCGGGCAGGGGCTGCACCGCGTAGCCCAGATCCGAGAACACGGCCGCCACCAGCTCGCTACAGATAAGGGCCTCAGCCACCATCTGGGGAGCCAGGAAAAGCCCCTGGGCCAACAGACGGTTGAGGTCGAAGCTGGTACCTCCCTCGCCGCCGATGCCCGGCGCCGTGAGCCGGCAGCAAGCCTGCTCCACCAGATCAGCCCGGCCGGCCACGTAGCCGCCGGTGGGGGCGATGGTGCCGCCAAGGTTTTTGATCAAGGAGCCGGCAATCAGATCGGCCCCCACCGCCGTGGGCTCCTGCGCCTCCACCAGCTCGCCGTAGCAGTTGTCGACAAACACCACGCAGCCGGGCTGGAGCGCTTTTACCCGCTCGCAGAGCAGGCCGATCTGGGCCACCGACAGGGACGGCCGCCAGCTGTAGCCGCAACTGCGCTGGATCAGCACCATGCGGGTGGGCAGCGCCAGGGCGTCCTCCAGGCCGTCGAAATCGACCCGGCCGGCGGCGGTGAGCGCCAGCTCGGCGTAGGCGATGCCGAATTCCGCCAGGGAGCCCTGGCCGCTGCCGCGGATGCCAATCACCTCTTCGAGGGTGTCGTAGGGGCGGCCAGTGAGGGCCAGCAAGCGGTCGCCGGGGCGTAGCACACCAAACAACGCCGCTGCGATGGCGTGGGTACCACTGACAAATTGCAGCCGCACGGCCGCCGCCTCGGCCTGCAGCACCCGGGCAAACACCCGGTCGAGTACCTCGCGGCCTTGATCGCCATGGCCGTAACCGCTCACCGAAGCGAAGTGCTGGCTGCCGAGCCGCTCGGCGGCGAAGGCCTCGAGCACCCGGGCCAGCCGCGGCTGCACCTGGCTGGTGTGCTGGGCGGCGGCAGCGGCAGTGGAAGCCACGGCAGCGGCCACCCGTTTGGCGGCCGAGGCACGGCAAGCAGGCGGGGACATTGCAGCCGCAGCACACGGATACCTATCCTGCACCCGCATTGCGGGCCCTTAAAGTTGGACCGATATTCAGTAGCTGAGTTCCATCAATGAGTCAGCTCCCAGCCCCTACCTCCAACACGCGCTTTTCAGAAGATGTGGTGCCACTAGGGGATTTGAAGCTGAATCCAGGGCGGGTGGTGCAGCACACCGACACCACTGAAAGACCTGTGTTACTAACCAACCATGGCCGGGGCGTTGCGGTGCTGCAATCTCTGCGGGTCTATGAGGCCCAGCAGGATGAATTGGCCTTCATGAGAGCAGTTGTGGCAGGCCTGGCCGATGCCGATGCGGGCCGCACCATTTCCCTCGAGGCTGCAAAAACAGAGCTTGGACTGCCGTGAAAGCCAGGATCACGCAATCAGCCCTGCGCGATTGCGAGGAGATCCTCAATTGGTTCGATGCACAAGGCAATCGGGCTGCCGGCTCCGCACTGGTGAGCCAATTACTGGAGCGAATCGAGCAGCTGGAGCGCTTCCCCCAATCCGGCAGGATCGTGCCTGAATTTCAACAGAGCGAACTGCGGGAGCTGATCGAACCACCCTTTCGCATGGTGTATCGACTCACCAAAAACGACCTAACCGTGATTCGCATCTGGCGCGGAGAGCGCCAACTCAAGCTGCCAGGTTAAGCCCAGCACCCTCCAGTCCTAGATTCAGCCTGTTGCAGGAGCCTGCTATCGCCCCTCTGAGCACCGATTCGGCCCAAGTTTTGGCGGCGGCCACACCGAGCGCACTCGAGGATCAGCGCATCCGCGCTGCTGTATCCGAAAGGCGCCAACCCCTGCCGGGCCGCCAGCGCAAGTTCAAGGGGGGCACCACCAGCTTCATGCTGGCCATGCACGTGGGGGCGGTGTTTGCCCTGCTGCCGCGCTTCTGGAGCTGGCAGGCCGTGGTGGTGCTGGCGGTGCTCTATTGGACCACCGTGCTGGGGGTGACCCTGGGGCTGCACCGGATGCTGACCCACCGCAGCTTCAGTGCCCCCCTCTGGCTGGAGCACATCTTGGTGCTGATGGGAGCCCTGGCCTGTCAGAGCGGCCCGATCGAATGGGTGGGACTGCACCGCCACCACCACAAGTATTCCGACCAACCCAACGACCACCACGACGCGGCCCGGGGCCTGTGGTGGGCCCACAGCGACTGGATGCTGCACGAAATTCCAGCCCTGCAACATGTAGATCGGCTCACCGGCGACCTACAGCGCGACCCCTTCTACCGCTGGCTGGATCGCTGGTTTCTGCTGCTGCAATTACCCCTCGCCGCCGGTCTCTACTGGTATGGCGAGCTGGCCGGCGTCCATGGCGGCGGCCTTGGCCTGGTGCTCTGGGCGATCCCGCTGCGCCTAGTGATCGTGTATCACGTCACCTGGCTGGTGAATTCCGCCACCCACTTCTGCGGCTACCGCAACTTCAATTCCCCCGACCTATCGCGCAACTGCTGGTGGGTGGCAATCTTGAGTTTCGGCGAGGGCTGGCACAACAACCACCACGCCTTCCCCCACTCAGCCCGCCACGGCCTGCGCTGGTTTGAGTTCGACATCACCTGGCAACACATCAAGCTGCTGCGCGCCATGGGTTGGGCCAAACGAGTGCGAGAAGCGAGCTACAAGCCCTCCTGAGAGCTGGCTGGCTTTGCCTGCAGCTGCTGGCGAATCGCAGCTGCTAGATCCAATTTGGCCATGGCCCCATTAGCCGCAAGGCCCATGGCCTTGGCCTGTTGGCGCAGCAAATCCAGAAACTGATCAGGCTCCAGCTGCGCCTCCCCCGTCGCCCCAAGCCGAGCCAGGGTGAGGCGCAGATCTGGTAGTTCACTGTCGAGCTCCGCTGCCGAAAAATCGCGCTGGCCGGCCATCACCTCGGCAAACCGCTCCCGCCGCTGCCGCTTCTCCACCGGATAGGCCGCCAGCACCGGCTCGCGGCACAAGCGCCAAGGCCGCCCCGCTGTGAACAACTGGGCTAGGGCCGCACTTAGGGGCACCGCCTCGGCTGCATCGATGCGCAAATCAAAGGCAACCGGCGGCTGGCGCAGGCCCACAAACACCTCCAGCAGTTCGCCGGGCCCCAACACCGGAGCGCCTTCGTCCTGAACGGGCAGGGCTGAGGTTTCCAGGGCTGCCACCAGCTCGGGGCTGTCGGCCAGGCGCTGACGCAGGCCGTCGCCGATGCTGCCGCCCCGCACCTCGCGGGCCAGCAGCTGATTGATACGACCAAGGGCCAGGAACACCTCCGGACCCGGTGAGGCCAGCTTGCCGTTGCGCAGCATCGAGAGCTGGGAGTTGTGGACCCGGCCCAGATCGAGGGCCTCAGCTAGCGCCGGCAACACCCGGTGCGACCAGCCATTGCGCTCATGCCACACCTTGATCAGATGGGCGAAAGCGACCCGGCCCGATAGGAGATCTTCCCGATATCCCACTCGATATGGATCCGTATTGCTACTATTCTACCGATCAGTACGGAGTCGGTCCGCTATGGCCGCACCAGTTAGTCCCAGCGCCCCACCCACCCAGCGTCTTGCCACCCGCAAGCCCGCTTTCATCAACAGCGGGCCCAGGGGCCAACGCCGCGCCCTAGCCCTGCACCGGAGCCTCCAGGGCGAAGCCAGCAGCGGCCAGGGCTCGAAAACCACCCCCTGGATCACCATCGGCTTCATGGCCGTCATCCATGTGCTGGCGGTGGTGGCCCTGCTGCCCCAGTTCTGGAGCCTGCCCGCCGCGGCCAGCTTCCTGGTGCTCTATTGGGTCACCGCCTGCCTGGGCGTGACGATCGGCTACCACCGCCTGCTCAGCCACCGCGCCTTCCGGGTGCCCCAGTGGCTGGAGCGTTTCTTTGCCACCTGCGGCGCCCTCAGCTGCCAGCACGGCCCGATCGACTGGGTGGGCCTGCACCGCCACCACCACAAGTTTTCCGATACGGAAGTCGATCACCACACCAGCCTGAAGGGCTTCTGGTGGAGCCACATGGGCTGGATGTTTGAGACCATCCCCGCCATGGGAGCGGTGCCACGCCTCACTGGCGACCTGGCCAAGGACCCGTACTACCGCTGGCTGAACACCAATTTTTTGTTGCTACAGGTTCCTCTAGCTGCCCTGCTGTTTTGGATCGGCACCGCCACGGGCGCTGGTGGCTGGGGCCTGGTGCTTTGGGGCATCCCCTTGCGCCTGGTCGTTGTGTACCACTGCACCTGGCTGGTCAATTCCGCCACCCACCTCTGGGGTGAGGTGAGCCACGACAGCGGTGACGGCTCCAAGAACAACTGGTGGGTAGCAGCGCTCACCTTCGGTGAAGGCTGGCACAACAACCACCACGCCTATCCCCACTCGGCTCGCCACGGCTTTGGCCCCCAAATCGATCTCACCTGGCAGCACATCCGCCTGATGCGATTCCTAGGCCTGGCCAAGCACGTACGCCTGCCCGCAGCTGCAGCGCCTCGGCGGACCTGAGCCCTGATCAGCCCCTGATTTAGGGTGTTGGATCGGGTCTTGATCAATCTCCTAATTATTTGCCATGGCTAAGCGCGTTCAAGTCGTCCTCAACTCTGACGTTCTCAGCCTGGGCAAGAACGGTGATCTGGTGGAGGTAGCCCCCGGCTACGCCCGCAACTTCCTGGTGCCCACTGGCAAGGCCCAGCCCGTCACGGCAGCTGTGCTGCGCCAGGTGGCGGCCCGCCGCGCCAAGGAAGCGGAGCGCCAGGCCGCCCTCAAGGCAGAAGCAATCGCCTTCCGCACCGCCCTCGACACGATTGGTCGCTTCACTGTCAAAAAGCAGACCGGCGGCGACGACGTGCTGTTTGGCACCGTGACAAACGGTGACGTGGCCGAGGCCATCGAAGCTGCCACCAAGAAAGAGGTGGATCGCCGCGACATCACGGTGCCCGAAATCCACCGCACCGGCTCCTACAAGGTGCAGGTGAAGCTCCACCCCGAAGTCACCGCCGAGCTCAACTTGGAAGTTGCCAGCTTCTGAGGCCCGAGCCAGCAGTTGAAGCCCCAGGGATGGGGCAGCTTGTGTGTTGAACCCCCACCGGTAGGGCCCGTGGGGTGTTCAAATCGCTCCGCCGCGCTCAAGATTGCCCTCCCGGCTAAGCGCCTCCCAAGATCATGGTGAGCGTTCCCCTCAACCAATCCAGCAGCCGCGAATCCCGTTCAGACGGGCGCTCGGAAGCCCGTTTTGAGGCCCTGCCCGATTCGGTGCCGCCCCAAAACCTGGAGGCCGAAGAGGCCGTGCTGGGCGGCATCCTGCTGGACCCAGACGCCATCGGCCGCATCGCCGACGTGCTGCAGGCCGAGGCCTTTTATCTCGGCGCCCACCGCGAGATCTACCGCACGGCGGTGATGTTGCACAGCCAAGGCAAACCCACCGACCTCACGGCGATGTGCGCCTGGCTGGCGGACACCGGTGCCCTGGAGAAGGTGGGCGGTCAGGGCCGGCTGGTGGAGCTGGTGGAGCGCATCACCTCGACGGCCTCGATCGACCAGGTGGCCCGCCTGGTGATGGACAAGTTTCTGCGGCGCCAGTTGATCCGCTCCGGCAATGAGGTGATCGCCCTGGGCTTTGATCAGAGCAAGCCGATGGAGCAGGTGCTCGATGAGGCGGAGCAAAAGATCTTCGCCATCAGCCAGGAGAAGCCCAGCACCGGCCTCACCCCCACCGCCGAGATCCTCACCAGCACCTTCAACGAGATCGAGAGCCGCTCGCTGGGCACCTCCGTGGCCGGCATCCCCTGCAACTTCTACGACCTCGATGCCATCACCCAGGGCCTGCAGCGCAGCGACCTCATTATTGTGGCCGGCCGGCCGGCGATGGGCAAAACTTCAATCGTGCTCAACATCGCCAAAAACGTCGCCCAGCTCCACGCCCTGCCGGTCTGTGTGTTCTCCCTGGAGATGAGCAAGGAGCAGCTCACCTACCGCCTGCTGTCGATGGAGGTGGGCATCGAAAGCGGCCGGCTGCGCACCGGCCGGTTGCAGCAGGAGGAATGGCCCCTGCTGGGCCAGGGCATCAACAGCCTCGGCCAACTGCCCCTGTTCCTCGACGACAAGCCCAATACGGGCGTGCTGGAGATGCGCTCCCTCTGCCGCCGGCTGATGGCCGAAACCGGCAAGGAGCTGGGCCTGATCGTGATCGACTACCTGCAGCTGATGGAGGGCTCCACCCCCGACAACCGGGTGCAGGAGCTGTCCCGCATCACCCGGGGCCTCAAGGGCATGGCCCGCGAGCTCAACGTGCCGGTGATCGCCCTATCCCAGCTGAGCCGCGGCGTCGAATCACGCACCAACAAGCGACCCATGCTCAGTGACCTGCGCGAATCGGGCTCAATCGAGCAGGACGCCGACCTGGTGCTGATGATCTACCGCGACGAGTACTACAACCCGGAAACCGCAGATCGGGGCATCACCGAAGTGATCGTGACCAAGCACCGCAACGGCCCGGTGGGCACGGTGAAACTGTTGTTTGAGCCCCAGTTCACCCGGTTTCGCAATCTGGCTGCTTGAACGGTGAGGCCTACGCAAGCCGCCCTCAAAGTAGTGACGGTGCAAACCGGCCAGCGCTATCCCGATCTCTGGGTGAGCCGACTGGCGGCGATGGTGGGCCGCAACCTCAGCGAAGCCCATCGCTTCATCGTGTACACCGACCGGCCCGAACCAGCACGCTTCGACTGGCCGAGCACCGGGCACCAGCAGCTGGAGGTACGGGATCTGCAGGGAGGCGGCCTGAAAGGCTTTTTCAGCAAGCTGAAACTGTTCGACCAGGGCCTCACCGGCAGGGATCCCTTTCTGTATCTCGACAACACCCTGGTGATCCGCTCCAACCTGGGCCCCCTAGTGGAGCTGGGGCGAACCAGCCACTCCAGTGTGATCGGCGTGCGGGACTGGAACTACCCAATTCTCAACTCATCGGTGCTCTGGTGCCGTCCCGATGCCCACACCCAGGCAGTTTGGCAGTGCTGGCAGCAGGGCCGTTACGCGGCCGCAGCCTTCCCGGGCGACCAGAACTTCATCTTTCAAGTATTCAACGACCATGCTCCCGGCGCCCTCTCTTACTGGCCCCCAGGCTGGGTGAGCTCCTACAAGGTCCTGCGCAAACTGGCACGGCGCGATCCCGAGGCGGCGCGGGGCCAGCTGGAGGCCAGCTCCATCCTCAAATTCCACGGCCGGCCCAAGCCCAATGAGGTGCTGCATCCCTGGCGCCATCCCCGCCGCACGATCCTGCGCAATCCACTCCGGCCCAGGCTGTGGGGCTACCTGGGCGAGGAGCTGCGCAGGCACTGGCACTAACGCCGGGCTTCAATGGATTCCATGCCAATCCCAGCCCAAGCCACCGAACCCTGCACCGAGCACTTCGACTTGATCGTGGTGGGCGGCGGCCACGCCGGCTGTGAGGCGGCCCTCACCGCCGCGCGTCTGGGGCTACACACCGCCCTGTTTTCACTCAACCTCGATCGCATCGCCTGGCAGCCCTGCAACCCGGCGGTGGGCGGCCCGGCCAAGAGCCAGCTGGTGCACGAGGTGGATGCCCTCGGCGGCGTGATCGGCCGGCTGGCCGATGCCACGGCCCTGCAGAAGCGGGTGCTCAATGCCAGCCGCGGCCCCGCTGTGTGGGCCCTACGCGCCCAGACCGACAAGCGCCAGTACGCCCGCCAGATGCTGCAGCTGCTGCAGCACACGCCAAACCTGGCCCTGCGCGAAGCGATGGTGACCGGGCTGCTGGTGGAGGGCACCCCCGGCGAGGACGCCCGCATCAGCGGCATCCGTACCTACTTCGGCAGCAGCTATGGCGCCCCCGCCGTAATCCTCACCACCGGCACCTTCCTGGGCGGCCAGATCTGGGTGGGCAACCAGTCGATGAGCGCCGGCCGGGCAGGAGAGCAGGCCGCCGTTGGCCTCAGCGAAGCCCTCGAGGCGCTGGGCTTCCAGATGGGCCGGCTCAAAACTGGCACCCCAGCCCGGGTAGACCGGCGCAGCATCGCCCTCGACCAACTTGAAGAGCAGCCAAGCGATGCCGTAGATCGCTTCTTCTCCTTTGATCCGGCCTCCTGGGTGAGCGGCGAGCAGATGAGCTGCCACATGACCCGCACCACCGCCGCCACCCACCAGCTGATCCGCGACAACCTGCACCTCACCCCGATCTACGGCGGTTTCATCGACAGCAAGGGTCCCCGATACTGCCCCTCTATCGAAGACAAAATCGTGCGCTTCGCCGACAAGGAAAGCCACCAGATCTTTCTCGAGCCCGAGGGCCGCGACACGCCGGAGATCTACGTGCAGGGCTTCTCCACCGGCCTGCCGGAGCGGCTGCAGCTGGAGCTGCTACGCACCCTGCCGGGCCTAGAGCGCTGCGTAATGCTGCGGCCCGCCTATGCCGTGGACTACGACTACCTGCCCGCCACCCAGCTCAAGCCTTCGCTGGAAACCAAGCGGGTAGCAGGGCTGTTTTGCGCCGGCCAGCTCAACGGCACCACCGGCTACGAGGAAGCCGCGGCCCAGGGCCTGGTGGCTGGCCTCAACGCCGCCCGCCTGGTGGGCAACCAAGAGCCGGTGCACTTCCCCAGGGAGGGCAGTTACATCGGCACCATGATTGATGACCTGATCAGCAAGGATCTGCGCGAGCCCTACCGCGTACTCACCAGCCGCAGTGAATACCGGCTGGTGCTGCGGGGCGACAACGCTGACCGGCGCCTCACCCCCCTAGGGCGGGAGCTGGGCCTGATCGACGAGCGGCGCTGGGCCATCTACACCGCCAAACAACAAGCCATCAGCGCCGAAAAACAGCGCCTTGAATCGGTGCGCCTCAAGGGCAGCGATCCTGCCGCCGCAGCCGTGGAGGCCCAAACCCAAGCCCCCATAAGGGGATCGATCACCCTGGCCGACCTGCTGCGCCGCTCCGGCTTCCACAGCAGCGATCTGGTGCGCCTGGGCCTGGCACCGGCGGATTTGCCAAGCGACGTGCGTGAGGGCGCTGAGATCGACATCAAATACAGCGGCTACCTGGCCCGCCAGCAGCAGCAGATCGACCAGGTGAAAAAGCAGGAGCACCGGGCCATCCCGGCAGACGTTGATTACGCCGCTATCGACACCCTGTCAAAGGAAGCCCGTGAAAAACTCAGCACGATCCAGCCCCTCAGCCTGGGCCAGGCCGGCCGCATCCCGGGGGTCAGCCCAGCGGACGTCACCGCCTTGCTGTTGTGGCTCGAACTGCGCAAACGCCAAAGCTCGTCAAGCCCGCAAAGAGTCGGTAATATGATCGCAAAGGCATAAAAGGACAAGGCAATTGAGTCCGGCACGAGGCATCCCTACCTCCAGGGCCTACTGGAATCTCAAGGCCGAACAGGTGCTCAATCGGGTCTTCGAATCTGAAAAGCCAATTGAGGTGGAGGTCTGCGAAACCCCCTCACTATTTCCTGCCCCCAGCAACATTCCAGTCGAGCCGCAAGATAAACCACAAACCAAATCAAGCCTATTGCTGGCCGGAGCTTTTGTCACGGTTATGGTGGTGACAGGGATGGGGCTGGCCGCGCTCGGCATTTGGAACCAAAGCCAGCAAGCGATTCGGCAGGAGCGCAATATGCTGCTGATCGAGCGGCTGCGCACCATGGGTCCTGGCGCAAGCCCAGCCCAAGCAAATAGGCCAGCCCAGACCACAGGCTTCATTGGCTCAGCTGAAGATGGAGAGCTGCCCCCACCGCCTCCAGGCGAACCCTGGATGGAAGAGCTGTCCAGCCTGCCAGCGAGCAGCGCCCCTCCAGCCAACGTACTAAAGGTGCCTGTAAACAGACAAATCACCAGCCCAGCTCCGACAGCCACTGGTTCAGCCAGTAGCAAAGACGGCAGCTCGCCCCAGCTGGTGGGGGTGGTGCAAGTGCCTGGGCAGAGCGGCGCCGCAATCTTCCAATTAGGCGGTAGCTCCACCAGCGCCGCCGTTGGCGAGAGCATCGGCAACAGCGGCTGGCGGCTGCGCTCAGCCAGTGGCGACACGGCAGTAATTGAGAAGGGCGGCGAGCAACGCCAGATCAGCATCAGTAGCGGCTTTTGAGCCCAACTCAACCTGCAGTGAATCGAACCAGCGTAATCAGCGTCTGTTTCAACAGCTCGGCAGTACTTGAGTCACTACTGCGCACAATACCGACAACAACATCTATTATTTTGGTGGATAATGGGTCTAGCGATTTTGCCATTACCCAAGACTTGGCAAATGCATACAACGCTCTGTTGATTAGCAACCCAGGCAACTCAGGCTTTGGCAGCGCCTGCAATCAAGGGGCAAGTTTATGCAAGACGGAATTTCTCTTCTTTATTAATCCTGACACCATTCTCAGGCCCTCAACAATTGCATTGCTGGAATCAGCAGCCGACACCCACCCAAAAGCCGCCTGCTTTAACCCCGGCATCATTAACCGCCAAGGCAAGCATTCATTCAAACGGCGCAGCTGCCTGCTGAAACCGCAACAAATAATGCCCCGCGGCACACCTCTGCAAGCAAGTGAAGTGCCAGTGCTCTCGGGTGCGGCACTCTTTGTACGAAAAGATGCTTTCGATCAAATCGGTGGTTTCGACGCTAATATTTTTCTATATCACGAAGATGACGATATCAGCATAAGATTTCGCAAGCAAGCAGGCCAAGCTTGGATTATTCCAGAAGCACAAGTTGTGCATCTAAGCGGTCATTCCAGCGGGCGCTCGGCCGCCGTCACAGCCTTAAAGGCTTGGCACATGGGGCGGTCGCTAGTTTATACCACAACCAAACATCATGTCAAGCATGCTTACTGCAAAGCCCTATTCTCAGCCCTGAGGCAGTTGTTATCACCAGCAACAATCCTAAGCAAACGAAAACTCTGGAAACATCGCGCTTTTCTGCAGGGAGTTCTCAGCGCTCGCAAAGATCAAGGCGCCATGAGCCTGCCATGCCCCTATGCCATCAGCCGGCCATAAAGAGCATTGATTTTGCCTGCCTCGCGCTCTAGCGAATGCCGCTCAATAACACGTTGGCGTCCTTGCTTCCCCATGCGCCACAACAAGCCAGGATTAGGAAGAAGGTGCTGTAACGCCCCAGTTAGTGAATCAGCCGATCCCGTTTGAAAAGAGGCGCCCACCTCGGAATCAACAACCTGTGGCCAGATTCCTGCACCGGAAACCAATACAGCGCGGCCACAAGCCATCGCCTCTAATGGGGTAAGGCCAAAACCCTCAGTTCGAGAAGCTGCCACACACAAAAGAACTCGGCGATAACAGGTCAACACCTCATCAAGGTTGAGATCACCCAAAAAAACGATCCGCTCACCAAAACCGGCCGCAATGATTTTTCTCTGCATGGCCTCAAAAAAAATCATATCCTTGGCCTGGCATAAACCCGTAAATACAGCCCCGAAGTCAGGGAAATCAGGAAGCACCCGAATTAAAGCCTCTACAAGTAGATCGGTCCCCTTACTCGGCCTGAGCCGGCCAAAAGCGCCTATCCAGTACAGACTCTGCAATGGCTGAGGAATCGCAACCCCAGGCAAAGAAACAGGCTGACGAAGGGCCGCCAAACAGTCACCATCGAGCGGAGAATAGTGATCAACATCTACTCCATGATAAATAACTTCAGCCAGGCAATCAAGCAAGCCGGCAGAACGTTCAGAAGTAGCAATAACCGCATCACAATGCTGAAGCAATGCGGCCAGACAGGCACCAGGGGGCTTTGGAGCTGCGGAGGTAAAAAGGATTTTCCAAGGCTGCTTTAAAAGTTTTTTAAGCAAAACTCCAATAGCAATTTCAATATCTCGTCGGGCATGCCAAACCCGGTATCGGCCCTGGGATGGTCGCGACCATCCCAGCCTCAACAGCTGCCACCACCGCACTTGAGCAGGCAGGCCCAGCCCGCCCCAATCCAGCAAGCCAATCGATAAATTCTGGCGCTGCAGGGGCACCAATGCACGCACCGTCGCCGACACCCCTGTGTAGCGGCGGTGCAGGTTGGTAACGACTACATCCGGCAATGCAACCGGCCGCTCGGTCGAACCCAATCCCACTACCAAGGCTTCGCTGCCTAGCCTATAGAGCACTGGTTTGGAGTCATCCTGATAGCTGCCGACAAGCTGCTGATCTCGCCGGAGCAGCTCTGGCAGCTCAACCTCAGCGACGGCAACACCGCCGCTGGCGACGGCCTGCTTAGCGGCCCTTGGCGCCTGCTGCTACTGGGTGACGGCAGCCCCACCCGGCACCTGGAGTCGCTCACGGGCAAGCCGGTGGAGATCGAGCTGATCGCCATGGCACCTGAACCGGCCATCCCCAGCGCCGGCGCGCCGCCGCCCCCAGAAGTCGTCGAGCTCGATGGTCCCCTGCTGCGGCGCCAGGTGTGGCTGCGCTGCGGCGACAAAACCCTGGCCTGGGCTGAGAGCTGGTGGAATCAAAGCCAGGCCGACGCCTACCTGCAGCAGCGGGAGCAACCGATCTGGCGCAGCCTGACGGCCAACCGGGCTGAGCTCTTTCGCGAGGTTGATGGCCTGGCCCTTGTTGCTGCTCCCTGGCTGGAGCAGCGCTTTGGCCTGGCGGGCCCCTTCTGGAGTCGCCACTACCGCTTTTTCCGCGGGGGCAAGGAGCTCACCGTGATTCGGGAGGTGTTCTCACCAGCCCTGGAGCACTGGCTGGGGCCGGCCAAGCTTTGTCACGATTTACAAACTCAGTAACGGCTTACAGCAATTCGAGGTTGACGGATTGACGCGCCTGGTGAATTGCCCAGCATGGGGCCACTTGCGCCGGGGATTCTGGCCATGACAACAAGCCCCTGGTTGAGCCTCACAGCCCTAGGCCGCATCTACGGCATATCCGCCGTGCATTGCGGCCGGCTACTTAGCGATGCCGGCCTGCGGCAGGAGAACGGGGCCCCCAGCTGCACAGCCCTCAAGCAAGGACTGGCCTATCAACACCATCCCCGCACCAGCAGCTGTAGCACCGTTTGGAACGGGGAAGGCTGCGCAACCCTGCTGCGGGAGCAGGGTCTGCGGCCCATGGCCGAGCGCAACCTAATCGATCAATGGGCCGATCTGCTCAGCGCCTTGGAGCAGGGGTCACCCTCGATCAATACCTCCGCCGAGGAAATGGCCAGCGACCTACCTGCAAACCTGGTGGCCCAGGTGAACCAGGAGCTGCGCCAGCGGGGCTGCAGGTTTCAGGTAAGACGCAAGGCTTCTGCCTGCAGGCGCGCCCGCTCCAGTAGCTCCCGCAGCTGATCCTCGTCGGTGTGGCTGAGGTTGCTGCGCAATAGCTTGGCCTGGGGGGCATGGGCGCGCAGGCGCTCGATCACCCGATCTGGCGTGGCTTCCCGCACCAGCAGGCACAGGGCCGCGCTGCCGCGGGGCAGGGTCTCGCCCAGCTCGCGCATGAAGCCATCGTTGATGCCGATGTCGGAAAGGGAGCCCGAGGCTGCGCCCACGCCCGCTCCCACGGCAGCACCGAGTAGGGGATTGAGAAACAGCAGGCCCACCAAGGTGCCCCAGAAACCCCCGCCCAGGGCGCCAGTAGCGGTGAGGTTCACGGCTTGGCGCAGGTGCACCTGGCCCTCGCTGTCATGCTCCACCACCACCGCATCCTCTAGGGCGATCAGACGCTCCCGCTGGATATCCACCAGCTCGCGCCGCACCTGTTCGGCTTCTTCCGCCTTCGGAAAGCCCACCACCACCAGACTGCCCATCTTTTAAATGCAATAGCAACCAACTTAACCAGCTCGCCGGAGCGGCCCCTCAGCCCCCAGCTCGGCGTCTGCTGGAGCGGGGCATGGCGCGGCCCGGGAGCTGAGATTGCTGGGATTGGGATGGGGGCTGGGGTTGGGTTTGGGGTGCCCTGGGCGGCTGCCGCTGCCAACGGGGCAGGGCGAAAGCATCATCATCTGGCCACTCCCCAGGCGCCACTTCTTGCTGGGGCTGGCCCCGGGGTGGCTCGGCGCTACGGCGAGAAATGGCATCCAGGCGGCGGCGCGGCGGGCCCTGGGAGCCCGATTCAGGGCGCGTCTCCTGCCAGGGCTCCCGCCAGTCGTCCTCGGCTTCAAGGATCCAATCGAGCTTGTTTTCCACCCAACGACCCAGGCCATCGAGCCGGCGTCCTTCGCCCCGGTTGCCGCTGCGGGAGCCTGGGCGGGCGCCCGACACGCCATCCACCAGCTGGCGGCCCGCACTCACCAAGCGATCTAAGTCTTTCCAGGATTCAGTCATGGACCCAAGCTAAAGATCCAGCTAGCGACGACGACCCGTCAGCCAGCGCTCCCGGCCCATCCCCACCAAAGCAATGGTGAGACCTCCGAATTCCAGGGTCCAGAGGAAAACGCCCATGGCAGTGCTGTGCTGCCAGGACCTTAGGCCGCCTGCTCAAATCGCAACAGACAACTGGCGTGCCAGCGGCCGCCGTGCAGCCGGTCACAACAGAAGCGGCAAGCCAAACCCCGCACCCGGCGGCGGTAGGGGGCGCTGACGCCGCAATTGGGGCAACAGGCCAGCCAGCGGGGCGGCCTGCTGCTGGCAGGCACGGGGTAGCGGTGGCGGATGCTCACCTTGAAGCCAGCCTGGGCGGCGTTGATAGCGGCCATACGGGCGCGGAAGTGGGGGCCATGGGCCTCCTCGACACCCACCACCCGATCCACCCAGGCGTGGATCATTTCGTGGCAGAGGGTGCTGAGGGTGGCTTCCTGCGGCAGGGTGTCTAGCAGGGGTCGCGACAGCACGATTTCGCACAGGGGGCGCCCATCGGCATGACGTCCGCGCCGGTAGAGCCCGGCGGTGCGGCGCATGCGGCCGTCGCTCCAGCGCAGATCCACTAAGCGCTGACCAGCAGGCGCCAGGCTGCCGTCAAACCATTCCCGGTCGAGCCGGTGAAACAGCGGCAGAAGAGGCTCAAGGGGCATGCCGCCGAGGGGCACAGGGACTGGGCGCATTGTGCCGAGCCCAGGCGCCAGGTCTCAAGCTGCAAGGCCGTCGGTCAGACTCTTGACCTCTCAAACGCAGTTGGAATCGAGATGGATTGGGGTATCGCCCGCGAGATCGGCACCAAGGCCCTAGCGGCTGGCGCAGGCTCCCTGCTGCTCTTCTGGACCGTGAACGCCGTGAAGCTGGTGCTCAGCGCCCGCGGCATCTCTCCACTGATCAAGCAGTTTTTCACCCAGGTGGCCAGCGGCCAGGTGGACGGCGCTTACATGCTCACCACTAAGAACTATCGCTCGCACGTGAACCGGCAGCAGTTCATCCGCTTCCTGGCGGGGCTGCAGCTCAACAAATACCGCAACCTCAAATCCGGTCGGCCCCGGCTTGATGAAGGCCAGCTGATCCTGACGGTGAAGCTCAAAAGCGACGGCAAAGACGAGCTGCCCCTCGACTTCACCTTCGTTCAAATAGACGAGCAGTGGCGGGTAGACCGGATCACCAAGCTGGCAGCGGCCTGATTCAGTCGCCGTGAGCGCCGCTCCCCCCAACCAGGCCCGCGCCGGCGAATTGCGGCAGCTGCTGCAAAGGGCCGCCCACGCCTACTACGTGCTGGATGCTCCAGAAATGGAGGATTCGGTCTACGACCGGCTCTACCGAGAGCTGCTGGAGCTCGAAGCAGCCCACCCGGAGCTGATCACCCCAGACAGCCCCACCCAACGGGTGGGCGGTGCCGCAGCGGAGGGCTTCAGCAGCGTGGAGCACCGCATCGGCCTGCTCAGCCTCGACAACGCCTTCAACCCGGGCGAGCTGGAGGCCTGGTACGGCCGGCTGCTCAAGGTGCTCGACCGCGAGCCGGCCACCCCCCTAGAGATGGTCGGGGAGCTGAAGATCGACGGCAACGCCCTAGCCCTCAGCTACGAGCAGGGGCTGTTGGTGCAGGCCGCCACCCGGGGCGACGGCGAGCGGGGCGAGCAGATCACCGCCAACGTGCGCACCATCGCCTCGGTGCCCCTACGGCTGCAGCTCGAGAACCCACCTGCCTGGGTTGAGGTGCGGGGCGAAGCCCTGATCCCCGATGACACCTTTGCGACCATCAACGCCGAGCGGGCGGCCCGCGGCGAGGCCCTGTTTGCCAACCCCCGCAACGCCTGCGCCGGCACCCTGCGCCAGCTGGATCCCAAGGTGGTGGCGGCGCGGCGGCTGGATTTCTTCGCCTACACCCTTCATCTGCCCCAAGACACGCCCCAGGGGCCCAGCAGCCAGTGGCAAAGCCTGCAATGGCTGCAAGCTGCTGGCTTCAAGGTGAACCCCAATACCGAGCTACTGCCGGATCTGGCGGCGGTGCTGGCCTTCTTCAGCGCCTGGGACACGGGCCGCCGCGCCCTGCCTTACGCCACCGACGGCGTGGTGGTAAAGCTCAACGACCTGCGCCTCCAGGACGCCGCCGGCTTCACCCAAAAGGCGCCCCGCTGGGCGATCGCGCTCAAATACGCCGCCGAGGAGGCGCCGAGCACCTTGCTGCGGCTGGCCTGCCAGGTGGGGCGCACCGGGGTGGTAACACCCGTGGCCGAATTTGAGCCGGTGCCCCTGGCCGGCACCACCGTGAGCCGAGCCACCCTGCACAACGCCGATCGCCTGGCCGAGCTGGATTTGCACGCCGGCGACACGATCGTGGTACGCAAGGCCGGCGAGATCATCCCCGAGGTGGTGCGGGTGCTGAGCGAGCTGCGGCCAGCGGGGGCCGTGCGGCTGGAGCTACCCCAGGAATGCCCTGAGTGCGGCTCGCAGCTGATGCGGGAGCAGGGCGAGGCGGCCACCCGCTGCGTGAATTCCAGCTGCCCGGCGATCCTGCGCGGCGCCCTGCGCCACTGGGTGAGCAAGGGGGCCCTAGATGTGGATGGCCTGGGGGCAAAGCTGATCGAGCAGCTGGTGGATCGGGGCCTAGTGCGCTCAATCGCCGATCTCTATGGCCTCGATGGGGCCCTGCTGGCCAGCCTGGAGCGCATGGGAGCCAAGAGCGCCGCAAACCTGGTAGAGGCCCTGGCCGCCTCCAAACAGCAACCGTGGCACCGCCAGCTTTACGGCCTGGGCATCCACCACGTGGGGGAGGTGAGCGCCAAGGCGCTCGCTGCCGCCTTCCCCAGTGCCGCTGAGCTGGCAACCGCCGCCGCCACCGCCGCCGCCCCCCCCCCATCAATCACCGCCGTGTTCGGCATCGGCGCTGAAATCGCCCAATCGCTGCAGCAGTGGTTTGCCACCCCTGCCAACCAGCTGTTGCTGGAGGATCTGGAGCGGCTGGGCTTCTCCCTGGCAGCCGGGCCCGAGGAGCGGGCGGCGTCAGCTGCGGCGGCGGGCCAGCAGGCGCCCCTAGCCGGGCAGACTTTTGTGCTCACCGGCAGCCTGCCCTCCCTCAGCCGCAGCCAGGCCCAGGCCCTTATCGAAGCCGCCGGCGGCAAAGTGAGCAGCTCAGTAAGCAAGAAAACCAGCTATGTAGTGGCGGGCGAAGAAGCCGGCAGCAAACTCAGCAAGGCCGAGAGCCTAGGGGTGGCGGTGTTGGATGAAGCGGGGCTGCGGGAGCTGCTTAAGGCTGCAACTGCTTAGGGATGGAGCAGGGCGATCACTTCAGCCGTAGATCCCTCCTCATCAAAATTCAGGGTTTCCTTCAGTCGCTTGATTTCGAGGGTCCATTAGCGCTGCGCCCGGCAAGATGGCTTGATGGAGCAACCCCATCCGCAGGCTTACCGCTGGATAAAGACGGAGTGCGGCCGCGCCAAATACGACCAGCTGGCCGCCAAATCGGGTCTGTTTTCCCGTCTGCGGTTGGCCTGGTTTGTGCTGATCGCGGCCCTGCGGGATTGGCAGCTGGCCGGTTCAGATCACTTGGATCCAAATCAAACACCAGGTTCTGAACCCTGAAGCGCCCGCTGCGCCGCCTTACCAACTAGCCAAACGCTGGCGACGGTGGCCAGCAGGCCGCCTATGCGCAGGGCCCAGGTGCCGGCATCGGCCTCGCCGGAAAGCACCTCGCCGAAACGAGCCACATCACCGGCCAGGGCTCCCAGGCCGCAAAACAGGATCGTGCCGGGCAGGATGCCGATCAAGCCAATGGAGTAGTCGCGCAGGCTCACCTCACTGAGGCCATAGGCGAAATTGAGCAGGGAGAAGGGAAAGGCCGGCGAGAGGCGGGTGAGCAGCACCAGCTTCAGGCCCTCACGACTCACCGCCTGCTCGATCGCCAGCAGCTTCGGCACCGCCGCCAGCCGCCGCCGGGCCCAATTGCGCAACCAGGTGCGGCCGAGCAGAAAAGCGGCCTCGGCCCCCAGGCAGGCCCCTACAAACACGATCAAGCTGCCCCACCAGGTGCCATACAGGGCGCCAGCCAGCATCGAGGCCCACACCCCCGGCAGCAGCAGGGTTACCCAGAGCGCGTAGAGGGGCACAAAGGCCAGGGCGCCTGCAGGGGAGCGCAGGAGGTCAAGCAACTTGGCTGTCGTCTCAGGATTCAGCCAGTCGCCGGGGAGGGGCATGGATGAACGGAAGCAGCAACAGCCATCCTGCAGCGTGAAGCTTGGATCGGCGGGTCCTAGTCGGCGGCCGCCACCCGCTCTACAACGGGTAGAGAAAGAGAAGCTCCCATGCCAATCCGCCCCTCGGGCGCAGCGGGTAAACCGTGGCCCCGCTGGCTGGTGCCCGGCCTGGCGGCCCTGGCCCTGGCCGGTGTGGGGATCGGGCTGGCGGTGCGGCAGAACCAGCGGCATCAGGCTGAGCAGACCCAGCAGCAGCAGCCCCTGCCGCGGCGGATCGCCGCCCTGGGGAGGGTGGAGCCGCTCGATCGGGTGGTGAAGCTGTCGGTGCCGGCCTCGCTCAGCAACGATGCCGTGCGCGAGCTGCGGGTGAAGGAGGGCCAGCAGGTGAGCAAAGGCCAGGTGCTGGCGGTGATGGACAGCGCCCAGAGCCTCGATCGCAGCGTGCGGGAAGCCCAGGCGGCGGTGCAGGTCGCGGAGCGCAAGGTGACGGCCCAGGCCAGCGTGATCAGCCGCTACCGGGCCGAGCTGACCCAGGCGACGGTGGAGCTGCGGCGCTACAGCCAGCTCTACGCCCAGGGGGCCAGCAGCGCCGAGGTGCGCGACCGGCGGATCACGATCGAGAGCACCAGCCGGGCCAACCTGGAGCAGGCCCTCAGCGACGAGGCCACCCTGCGGGCCGAACGGGACGAATCGCGGGCGACCCTGGCCCGCGATCAGGCCGAACTGGCCAAGGCCACGATCCGTGCGCCCTTCGGCGGCACGGTGTTCAAGATCAACGCCTACCCGGGCGACAAGGTGGGCGATGAGGGCATTCTTGAGCTGGGCGACAGCAGCCGCATGGGGGTCATCGCCGAGGTGTACCAGACCGACCGGGGCGGCATCAGCCTGGGCCAGCGGACGGTGATCAGTTCCGATGGCTTCCCCGGCAAACAGATGGAGGGCAAGGTGGTGGAGATCGCCCGCCAGGTGAGCCGCCAGAGCGTGTTCAGTGGTCAGGCAGGCGAAAACCTCGACCGGCGGGTGTTTGAGGTGAAGATCGGCCTGGGGCCGGAGGCGGCCGCGATGGCAAGCGCCATCAACTACCTGCAGGTGAACGTGCTGTTCGAGCCACTCACGCCCGAGCAGCAGCGCGAGCAGCGCCAGCGGCTGGATCAGCTGGTGGAGCAGCAGCGGCGCGAACAGAGCGGCCTGTCGCAGCCGAGCCCGCGATGAGCCTCAAGATCCCGCGCCTGCCGCCTTTGCCCCTGGTGCTGCGCCGCACGCCCCTGGCCTGGCGCCAGGCGATCCACCGGCCGATGCGCCTGGCCGCCGCCATCGCCGGGGTCAGCTTCGCCAACGTGCTGGTGTTCTTCCAGCTGGGGCTCTCCGGCGGCCTATACGACAGCCAGAAGCGCCCGATCCAGCAGATCAACGGCGAATTGGTGATGGTTAGCGGCCGCTACCTCTACCTGGGTGAGCAGGTGAACTTTCCCCGTGCCCGACTCACCCAGGCCCTGGGGGTGGAAGGGGTGAAGGCGGTTACACCGCTGTATTTGGGCCTGAGCCAGTGGCTCAACAGCGACACCCGCCAGCAGAAACAGGCGCTGGTCTTCGGCATCGCGCCGGAGAACCCGGCTCTGCGACTGCCCGAGCTGGCCAGCGATCGGCTGCTGCTGCAGCGCGGCGATGCCCTGCTGTTCGATGTGCGCTCCAAGGCCAACGCCGGTCCAGTGGCCGCCACGGTGCGGCGCGAGGGCAGCTACGAGACCGAGCTGGGCGGCGTGCGGTCGGTGGTGACCGGGCTGTTCTCGCTGGGGCTCACCTTCGCTGCCGATATCAACCTGGTGACATCAAGCACCAACTTCAAAAACTATTACCCCAACCAGAGCGCCGACGACATCCAGATGGGCGTGATTCAACTGCAGCCAGGCGTAGACCCGCTGCGGGTGAAGGCCACCCTGGCCACCTTCCTCGATCCCTCGGTGAAGGTGTTCACAATTGAGGAGCTGGCCGCCGCCGAGGAGGCTTACTGGCGCCGCAACAGCTCCTTCGGCCTGATCTTCGGCCTGGGAGTGCTGGTGGGTCTAGTGGTGAGCGGCATCATTGTGTATCAGATCCTCTACTCCGACGTAAGCGATCACCTAACGGAGTACGCCACCCTCAAGGCGATTGGCTACGACGACGGCTTCGTGGTGGGAATCATCCTGCAGGAGTCACTGATCCTGGCCCTGCTGGCCTTCGCCCCCAGCCTGTTGCTCTCGCTGGGGCTCTACGGCTTCCTGGCCCGCTCCACCTCACTGATGGTGGTGATGAGCGCCGGCCGAGCGGTGCTGGTGTTCGCCTTCACCCTGGGGGTGTGCGGCGTGTCGGGCTGGCTGGCCACCGCCAAGCTGCGCCGCCTCGATCCAGCCGACATCTTCTGACTATGGCGCCACCAATCACATCCCTGATTGCACCATTGATTACGGTCGAGCACCTCGACCACGCCTTCGTGGAGGCGGGGGCCGACAAGCCGGTGCTCCACGACATCAGCCTGAGCGTGCAGCCAGGCGAGATCCTGATCCTCACCGGTCCCTCGGGTTCGGGCAAGACCACCCTGCTCACCATGCTGGGCGGGTTGCGGGCGGCCCAGTGCGGCAGCCTGCGCATCCTGGGATCGGAGCTTCTGCACGCTGATCGGACCACCCTCACCCGGCTGCGTCGCCAGGTGGGTTTCATCTTCCAGGCCCACAACCTGCTGCCCTATCTCACTGCCCTCGAAAACGTGCGGGTAGGCCTGGAGGTGCACCCCGACTGGCTGGAGCGAGGCCGGCCGGCGATGGATGAACGCTGCGCGGTCATGCTGGCCGAGGTGGGCTTGGCCGAGCGGAGCGGCTACTACCCCGACAAGCTCTCCGGCGGCCAGAAGCAGCGGGTGGCGATCGCCCGTGCCCTGGCGCCCCAGCCCCAGCTGCTACTGGCCGACGAGCCCACTGCCGCCCTCGACAAGGATTCGGGCCGGATGGCTGTGGAGCTGTTTCGCCAGCTGGCCGACGAGCAGGGGGCGGCGATCGTGATGGTGACCCACGACAACAAGATCATCGACATCGCTAACCGAGTGGTGAGCCTGGAGGACGGCCGGCTGGTATCTGTAGCTTGAGCGGCGCGCGCCGCAGACCAGCCATCCCTGCTGTGCACCGATCTCCAGCTCAGTTGTCGATAAAGATTGAGTGTGCCGTACGCACGACCCGTGGATCGGGCGCATCGACGATGTCGTGGTCCTTATGTTCGTAGTCCAGTGCATAGAGAACGCTACGGATGGCGCCGAGACGAGCTCTCTTCTTCTCATTTGAGTTGATGATCGTCCATGGCGCCAAGAGGGTGTCGGTGGCAAGCAGCATCTCGTTGCGAGCTTTGGTGTACTCGTCGTACTTCGCCACGCTGATCTCGTCGGTGAGCGACATCTTCCACTGCTTGAGCGGATCCTCACGCCGGTCATCAAAGCGAAGCTTCTGTCGACCCTGCGACACGGTGAACCACAACTTGAAGAGCATGATTCCACTACTGACAAGTGACTGTTCGAAGGCGGAAACCTGTCGGAGGAAGAGGGCATGCTCCTGAGGCGTGCAGAAGCCCATCACCTTCTCCACGCCGGCCCTGTTGTACCAGGACCTGTCAAACATCGTGATTTCTCCTGCCGATGGCAGGTGCGGGACATAGCGCTGGAAGTACCACTGGGTCACTTCAGCATCGTTGGGTTTCGGCAGCGCGACATGTTGACTACCACGAGGGTTCAGATGCTCGCGAAAGCGCTTAATCGCTCCACCCTTGCCCGCCGCATCGCGACCTTCAAATATAATTACGACGCGCTGTCCGACAGCCTTGATGTGACGCTGCGCCTTGAGCAATTCGATCTGCAGCGATTCGAGGTCTCGTTTGTAGTCCTTCTTGCCAATCGGTTCGTCGTAGGGAAGATCATTCTGCATCTCCTCGATCGTCTCGACGGGCAATGGACCCTGCTTCTTGCTCATGTGCGTTGCGATCGAACAGCAGCCCCAGGCAGACGGCCCATCCCTCAGGATAGTCACGACGAAGGTGCTTGACCTTCAACCCGATGTCTTTGGCGATCTGACGAAGCAACGGTGACGCGATATCGCGGGACTGCAGATGGGATCGGCGTTCACGGACAACCTCAACGTCCGATTTTCAGAGGATGGCGGCGGGAAACTGCTTCAGTCCACCCAGTTTTCGATCCGAAGCTCCGCGTAGGCCTGGAAGTCGACAGGATTGTTGGTCACCAGGGCGACACCCAGGGCCAGGGCGTGGGCCGCGATCAACTTGTCGAGAGCATCGCGGCGGCGCAGGCGGGTCGCCCAGAGCACGGGCCCGTAAGCAGCCGCAGCCTGGCCATCGAACGGCGCCACGGGGATCTCCAAGAGAAACTGATCCAGGGCCTCACGGTTGCGCTCAGCCTCCGCCCCTGAGGCGATCACGCCAAATTCCAGCTCCGCCGCCGTGATCGCCGAAATCACCACCTCGCCCACCCGGCATGCCGCGAAGCGGTCAGCCACCTGGGGAGGCTGGTGCTTCATCAGATAGATGCAGATGTTGGTGTCGAGCAGGTAGAGGGGGCTCAGGCTCACAGACTCTCCCGTCTGGCCTGCTCTTGATCGCCGCGGCCCGCTGCCATGAAACCAGGGGAGAACCGGGCCAAGGCCGCCAGGGCACCACAAATCGGCCGGCCTGCAGGGCGGAGGCGCAGCTCGTCGCCCACCCGCTCGATCTCGAGCTCCATGTCGCTGCGCGGATAGGCGAGCGCGGCAGGAATGCGAACCGCCTGGGAATGGCCATTGCGGAACAACCGGGTGGTGACCATGGCAACAGGGCTTGGATGTACAGGTGCATCCTAGGCGGTTTTCAGCCCAGATCCGCCAACCGCCGGCGAGCCAGCTCGGCCTGGGATTCGGCTTCGGCCAGGTTTGCCTTGCACTCGAGCACCACCTCAGGTGGGGCCTTATCTGCAAAATTTGGATTGGCGAGGCGACCCGCCAGACCCTTGATCTCCCTATCGGCTTTGGCGATGTCCTTCTCCAGGCGGCCGCGCAAGGCGGCCAGATCCACCAAGCCCTCAATCGGCAGCAGCACCTGCAGCTCACCGCTCACGCCAGCCAGAGCCTTGGTGGCAGGGCTGGCGGCGGCGGAGGCGGGATCGAGCACCTCCACCCTTTCCGCTCGGGTGAGGGCCGTGATATCAGGGCTGGCCTCCTGCAGCAGGGCTGCCAGCTCAGCGCGGCCAGTCACAAACGACACCGGCGCGCTCTGGCTGGGCTTGAGCCCCGCCACTGCCCGCAGGTTGCGCACCACCCGAATCGCCTCGATCAGCTCGGCAAACTGGGCTTCAAGCTGATCGTTTAGAGCGGCCTGATCAAGCGCCGGCCAGCTCTGCAGGGCCAGAAAGCTGCTCTCTGGCTGGCCAGTGAGGCCGTGCCAAAGCTCCTCGCTCAGGTGCGGCATCAGCGGATGCAGCATCACCAGCAACTCGCCAAGAACCTTGGCTAATACAGAGCGGGCGGTGCGCTGGTCGGCAAGGGCTGCTGGGCTCGGGTTTTCACCTGGGTTGAGCCGCCGCTTGATCAGCTCCACATACCAATCGCACACCTCGTTCCAGGCGAACTCATACAGCCCCTTGGCCGCCTCGCCCAGGCCGTAGTTGCCGTAGCGCTCAGCCGTATCAAGGTTGACGCGGGCCAGCCGCGAGAGGATCCAGCGATCCGCCAGCTGCAGCGCCGCCGGATCCGGCTCGCCCAGCGAAGCGGGCATCTCGCCCCCCAGGTTCATCAAAGCGAAACGGGTGACGTTCCAGAGCTTGTTGGCGAAGTTGCGCGAGGCCTCCACCGTGGCGGAGGTGTCGGATTTGCGGTCGTAGTCGAGGCGGATGTCCTGGCCGGCACCAGCCACCTCACGCACCAGGGCGAAGCGCAGGGCATCGGCGCCATAGCGTTCAATCAGCAGCAGCGGGTCGATGCCGTTGCCAGAGGACTTGCTCATCTTGCGGTTCTGTTCATCCCGCACCAGGCCGTGGATGTACACGTCTCTAAAGGGCATCTGGCCCGTAAAGGCGCCGGCCAGCATCGTCATCCGGGCCACCCAGAAGAAGATGATGTCGAAGCCCGTCACCAGCACGCTGGTGGGATACCAGCGCTCCAAGTCGGCAGCATCGGCATCCGGCCAGCCCAGGGTGGAAAAAGGCCACAGGCCGCTGGAAAACCAGGTATCGAGGGCGTCGGGGTCCTGCTCCAGCACCACCGGATGGGCATGGACACCCCCAGCGAACTGGGCCTCCGCCTTGAGCCTGGCTTCCGACTCATCGCGGGCCACCACATAGGGCGTGTTGTCGGTGATCACACCGCCCGTTTCACTCACCACAAACCAGGCGGGGATGCGGTGGCCCCACCACAGCTGACGGGAGATGCACCAGTCGCGGATGTCGGTGAGCCAGTCGCGATACACCTTGCTCCAGCGCTCCGGCACGAAGCGGGGATCGGCGTTCTCGAGGGCCTCCCGGCAGCGGGCCGCCAGGGGCTCGGTTTTCACAAACCACTGGGTGGAGAGCAGGGGCTCCACCGGCACCTTGCCGCGATCTGAGAAGGGCACGCTGTGGCGGTAGTCCTCCACACGCGCCAGGAAACCCTCCGCCTCCATGGCGGCCACCACCGCTTGGCGAGCCTCGAAGCGATCCAAACCAGCGAAGCGGCCGGCCGCTTCATTCATGCTGCCGTCCTTGGCCATCACCGTGATCAGCGGCAGGTTGTGGCGCTGGCCGATGGCGAAGTCGTTGGGATCGTGGGCCGGGGTCACCTTGACGCAGCCCGTGCCGAACTCCGCATCCACGTGGTCGTCGGCCACGATCGGGATCTGGCGCCCCACCAGCGGCAGGGTGAGGGTCTGGCCCACTAGATCGACGTAGCGCGGATCCTTGGGGTTCACCGCCACGGCCGTGTCACCCAGCAGGGTTTCGGGCCTAGTGGTAGCCACTTCCAGGTGAGTGCGACCATCGGCGGCGGCACCGCTGCTGAGCGGGTAGCGGAAATGCCAGAGGTGGCCGTCCACCTCCTTCATCTCCACCTCCAGATCGCTCACCGCCGAACCCGAGGCCGGGCACCAGTTCACCAAGTATTCGCCCCGGTAGATCAGCCCCTGCTCATGCAGGCGATTAAAGGCTTCGATCACGGCGGCGCTGCAGCCGGCATCGAGCGTGAAGCGCTCCCGCCGCCAATCCACCGAGTAACCGAGCCGGCGCAACTGGCCCACGATCGTGCCGCCGCTCTCGGCTTTCCAGGCCCAGGCCTGCTCCAGAAAGGCTTCGCGGCCTAGGTCTTCTTTGCGTTTGCCTTCGGCTTTGAGCTGCTTCTCGAGGATCGTCTGCACGGCGATCGAAGCGTGGTCGGTGCCCGGCAAACACAAGACGTTTTTGCCGCGCAGGCGCTGGAAGCGCACGATCGTGTCGATCAGGGCGGTGTTGAAGGCATGGCCCATGTGCAGGCTGCCGGTGACATTTGGCGGCGGAATCACCACAGAAAATGGCTCGCCGGGGGCAGCGGGATCCGGGTGGAAGGCGCCGCTGCTCTCCCAAGCTTGCTGCCAGCGGCTTTCCGTGCCCGCCGGGTCGTAGGTCTTGGGTAGGTTGGCCTCGGGCACGGGGATGGGGCTTGCGGGGCCCCATCGTCTCAAAGGGTCCGCGTCAGGCTCCTTGCCGGCGATCTGATTGGACAACCCTTGATCTCCTTCTTCAGCAGGCTGTGTCGCCCCCTTCACCCTCAGGACCGAAGGCCACCCCCGGACGCGATCAGCAGCACCAGCACCCGCTGCGGCGCGGTGGCCTCGGTCACAAGCGACGGTTCGGACGTTTGACCAGGCTCTCAAAACGGGCAAGGCGGGAGACAATGGAAGGACGTACCTAGTCCATGGCCCTGCTTCCGGCTCTCCGCCTCAGGTCGCATCAGCGCAAGGGACTGCTACTGAGCCTCCTATGCGGCCTCTCCATGACCGGCTGCAGCGGCAAATTGGAGCTGCCCAATTTCGTTTACATGGCGATCGGCACCAACGCCGAACAGACCATCGATACCGAACTGGTGGAAGAGTTGCGCATCCGGATGAGATTGCTCTTTGCCGCATATCGCCAGATTTACTCGGCGACGCTTTTTCAATTTGCTCTTTACAGCGAAGACAAAATTGCCGAGGCGATGAAACGGCGCACCAAGGCAGGGCTCGGCCCCGATCTGATGTACGTCAATGGCGACACTGCCCGCAAACTTATGGAACGGGGGCTGGTGGACCCATATCCAATCACCCCGGAACTAGAAGCCCTCTTGAACAGGCAAGACTTAAATCGGCTGCGTGCAGGTAACAAACAACTAGCCGGTCTTCCCATCCTGATCCAAACACAGGTGGCTTGCTTCAATCGTCAACGCCTGCCGAATCCGCCCTCCACCCTCAATGAGCTTCTAGATGCCAGCGCCCTAGGCAACTCTATCGGGCTGAGTGTGGACTTCGCCAATCTGTTCTGGACAGCCGGCAGCGTTGGTGCTCTCAACGGCCTAAACCGAGCGGCAGCGGGGGAGCCCCCTAGCCCGGAGGAACGAGACAGCATTGTCCGCTGGTTGGCCTGGCTGCAAAACGCCAGCAACCAGCAGCGCGTGACCTTCTATTCCGACCCTGCGTCGGCAGTTCAGGAGTTCAGCGCTGGCCGACTCGACTGGATCCCATGTGCGAGTGTCAACCTGCCAAGAATCCGCAAAAGCCTCGGCCCGGCCCTTGGTGTGGCCAGTCTGCCCAGGGGGCCCGGCGGCCTGCCCAGTCCTGTGAACCGTCTGAGGGTGCTGGCCCTGGGCCGCAATTCCAGCCCGGCCGGCCGCAAGCGAGCCCTAGCCTTCGGCCGCTTCAGTATTAACCCGTTGGTGCAACGCAGCCTCACGCTCGGGTCCCAGACCGTTCTGCCGGCGAACCGTTTCGTAAAGGTTCCCGTACAGAGCTCCCTCACCCTTGCCGCCATGGTCGACTCCCAGACCGCAGGACAACGCAGCACCACCATGGTGGAGAGGCTTCAGAACGACGACCCACGCTTCAAACGCATCCAGAACCTGATCACAAAGCTGGTGTTCGGCGAAGTGAGTCCCCACTCAGCCACCAGTGAGCTGATCCGCGTGTTCGAGAGGAAACCATGAGAGAGCTGCTGCTTGAAATCCTTGGCTGGCTGGGCTACTTGGAGCGGCCCACCGTGCTGCTGCAGTTGACGGTGGTTCTGGTCGTGATGATCGGCACGCACCAAGAGCGGCTTTGCAAGCTGCTGCCCCGCTGGCCAGCTGCGCTGTGTGCACCGCTAGGACTCAGCCTGATCGCACTCAGTAGTTGGGTGTTAGCGGCGCTGGGGCTACCCCACGGACTGGCGCTGCTACTGGGCATCCTCTGGCTGGGCTGGTACGGACTGCACCTGCTGGACCGCTTGTTGAGGCGCTGGTTACCAGAAGAGCGGGTGCATCAATTAAACAGCCGACTACTGCGACCGGCCTATCTGCTGGTGGCGGCCCTTGCTCTGATCAGCGAGGTCGATAGCCTGAACGACTTGGCCGTAGCTCCCCTCGGCGAAGTATCCGGGGTGGCCATCAGCGCAGGGAAATTATTTCAGGCGCTGCTCGTGATCTACCTAGTGCTTGTGGGCTGCGGCCCGCCGGCAGCGGGCCTGGCCTGGTTGATGCAGCGAGCGGTGGGTATGAGCGAAGGCAGCCGCAAGGCCATGGAGCTGATGTTGCGCTACGCGGTGGTGGGGATCGGATTGGTGGCTGTGGCGGTTGACTTAGGGCTGAACACCACGGCCCTTATCGCGGTGGCCGGTGGGTTGTCGGTGGGGCTGGGCTTCGGCATCAAGGAGGTGTTCTCCAACTTCGTGAGCGGCATTTGGCTGTTGTTCGAAGGATCGGTGCGGCCCGGCGAAGTGCTGATGCTCGATGGCGACCCCTGCGAGGTGCGCAAGCTGGGGCTGCGGGCGACCCTGCTCTGGCGCGACCGCGACAACGCCGAACTCCTAATCCCCAACCAGACCTTCTTCACAGAAGCCGCCACCACTTACACCGCTAGCGACCGCATGCGCCGCAGTCAGGTAAACGTTGGCGCCGCTTATCACCACAACCCAGCGGAAGTTATTTCCCTACTCGAGGCCACAGCGCTAGAGGTGGCAAGAGTGCTTCCCCAGCCAGCCCCCAAAGCCCTACTGCTGAACTACGGCGACTCCGCTATTAATTACGGCCTGCGCTTCTGGATCGCCAACCCGATGGACAACGTGGGTATCTGTAGCGAGGTTAACCAGGCAATTTGGCAGGCCTTCCGAGACAACAGCGTTGAAATCCCCTTTCCACAACATGTGGAGTATTCCATGCAGTGGCCACCGGAGCGGCATCAAAATTCAGTGTCTGAAGAGAGACTGCGAATTCAGCAGGTAATTTCTCGCTCTCCTTAAAATCAGCGAGCACACCATTCGCAGGCGCCTAAGGTCCTAAACTTATCTAAGTGTCTCTTAAATCTATGATTGAAGACCTCCTGGGCGCAGTTCGTAACAACTAAGATCTGTAACGCCAGTTGCGCGGAGTAACAACCGCCGCCGGCCTAGCCGAAGTAGCCGCCCAAGCTGGCTTCAATAGCGACAACGCCTTGGCCCTGCGCAACTTCGACAACCTCGGCTGGGATGTGGGTGAGTTGGCCTGGGCTGCCAAAACCTGGGAGCTTGCCGATCAGGCCTGAGCGAGCCGGCCCAGGTAGGTCTGGTAGCTGCCGGCATTGATCCAGCCGGTAGCGATCGTTTTGCTGTGCTCCTCGCTGACCCTGCCCCGGTGGATGTGGGAGGGACCAGCCGGAAAGATCACGAGCTTGCCCCGCTCAGCCGGCTCGTGGTGATCCTGCCAATGGAACTCCGTGCCTCCCTTGGGCACGTCGTTGCAATAAAGAATCCAGGCCAGCACGCGATGTACCGGTTCGGTGGCCTCGTCGCTGATTGTCCAGTCGCAGTGCCAGCGCTTGAAACCCTCACCAGGGGCGTAGCGCTGCAGGTTGAAGATCGGATTTACAAACAATTCCTGCTCCGGGCAGCACTGGCGAAAGAGGGCCCGCTCCTGCAGGTAGCGCTCCAGCCCAGCCGTTACGCCGCGCAGGATCACCTCCGCCAGGGCGAAGGCCTCAGGATCGGAGCGGTCGATGGCCACCAGGCTGATGTCGGTGGAAATTTTGGCGGGCTCAGTTTTGCCGCCAGGGCCAAAGGCCACCCCGGGCCGCCGCAGGTCAACCCGGCGCTCATAAAAAGCCATCACCCCATCGGCGAGGGCCTCGAAGCCGGCATTGCGATAGGTAGCAAGCAGATTCATCAGGAACGCTCCTGCCAGGGAAGGGCCAGGGCCGCCTCCAACTGCTGCCAGCGCTGCGGCTCCGCCGCGACCCTTGCCAGCAGACCCAGCCGCTCCAGCGCCGCCGCCACCCGCCCATGATCCAGGGGCCCAGCGGGCCCTAAGGGCAGCACCAACACCTGGGGCTCGGCGGGATCGGCCAGCACCCGCAGCTCCAAATCCTCCAGCTCGCGCTCAAAGAAGATTCGCCGCATGCGACCGGTGAGCCCTGGCCCCAGCGCCTCGGCATAGGCCTCCAGCGACTCACGCTCGCCGCTGCAACCGCAATTGAGCGCCAACCAGATCAACAGCTTGGCCCAGCTTTCAGCGCTCCAGAGCGGCTGAAAGCTCTCGCGGTGCTGCCGCACCAGCTCGCTAATGGCGAAATCAAACAGGGTTGCCTGCAGGTTGATGGCATTCATGCCTGCCATCCTGCCCAGCTGCCGGCAGACTGCAGGGGCATGTAACTGCCGCACCCATGGCCCTCGACTTCAACGACCCCGATTTGGAGTTCAGCGATCTCGTGTACGCCTACCAGAGCTGGGTAATGGCAGTGATCAACGACGAAAAGCTCGACGGCGAAGAAACCCTGCTCACCGACGAGATCGCTGACGACGCCCTCAACGCCATGCGCTTTCTGCCCGGCGAGGTGACCAGCGCCATCGAAACCAGCCTCGCCCGTGTCTACGACGTAGATGCCGACGAGCTCGCCAGCCTGCTGTTCCCAGAGGGCTGACGCACCCCACAGGAGCGCCGATGCCCATTCCTTTTGCAGAAGCCCACAGCCGCCAGGCTTCCCTGGTGGCTGATGTGCGGCGTTGGCCTGCTGGTAATGCAGAGCCCGCATATCACTGCCTTTGCGACAAGCGATTGAGCAGCTGGGTGCAGTGCTCCATGAGCACCGGCAGATCGGTCTGAACCGCACCCCAAACCACACGGTCACTCACCTTCAAGTATTCGTGGGTGAGCAGGTTCCGAAAGTCGATGATCTGCCTGCCCTCTGGGATGGCAGCGAAAATCTCAGGATCCCGTTGCGCGATCACCCGGAGCGCCTCGCCGATGATCGTGAACTCCCTCTCCACGGCCGAACGGATCAGACGAGTGCTGGTGTAAGTGTCTTCGTCAATGGAGCCGGTGGCCTCCTGGATGGCTGCCGCCGCCTCCAGGATGTCGCTTAGGTAGGCGCTGGGATCACGCGGCGGCATAGATCTCGCGCTTGCTGGCTTCGATCGACTGCCGGATGTAGGGGTTGCGCACGGCATCCGCCATAACCAGGTCAACCCGAGGGGCCAGGCTCTGCCGGAGATCGTTGAGCAACGCGAAGTAGGTCTTGTAAAGGCTGGAGGCGTCGAGCGGCTGGAACTCCACCAGCAGGTCGATGTCGCTCTCCCCTGGCCGGTAGTCGGCCCGCAGCACCGAGCCAAAGGCATGCAGGCGTGCCACGTGGTGGCGCTTGCAGGCAGCGGCGATGGCGTCGAGCTCGGGCTGGGGGAGAGAGAAGCTCATAGACCCCATTGTGCTCGGATATTTAGGTCACCGCAGGGCTCCTTACCCCCAGCCTAAGGCGCTAGCTCCTCCAAACCTGGAACCTTGAACTCCTAAAAATTAAAAATGCGCGATGCCGGGTTCGAACCAGCGACATCCTGCTTGTAAGGCAGGCGCTTGAAGCTCAGATCGACTCCAGCACAATGGCTCTCAGCGAGACGCGAAGGCGTGGGGTGAAATCTGGGGGAAATGGACTTTGCGTCTGTTGCTTGCCTTTATAGACAAGCTCAAAGTGATTGGGGCAAAATTCTGTAGGGTCCAAGGCAATTCACAAGGGTTTTGCGCTGCAATGCAGGTTCAAAAGTCGGACGTGGTTACAGGTCTCTTAGCTCTCTTAGTTGCCGGCCCTATAGGGATGGTGGCGTCGCCTTTCGCCTATCGCCGCCTTAGGGCTAAAACGAAGCGGCCGCGTCTTTACTGGTTCCTCCTTGGATTGGCAACCCTTCCCCTTTGCTGGGCTCCTTTGGTGATTCTTTTGC